>NZ_JBGMEK010000015.1:0-87194 GCF_041447265.1 Microbulbifer epialgicus | reverse complement strand
GTAGTGGCCACAGGAGACTTGATATCCACGGGAACAAAGTCAGGGGTATCAGACACCGAAGTTTGTTCGGATAGTTTGCGGTACCAGTAGAGGAACTGGCTGTAGTTTAAGTTGTGCTTTCGAGTATAAGCGCGCTTGGATTGAGAGCTTTTCTCGTAGGTCCTGACATGACTTTGCCACTGCTGCTGATGCATGGGGCTTTCCTCCGAAGTTGATGGAGGGGGTATCTTGGCAGCCTGCCAAAGCAAGTTGAACAATGTGGTTCATGTACCGCTTACGTTTGACCCAATTCCTTAAAGAATACGGAAGTGAAGAGCAGTGCTTCAACGCTGTGAAATACGCTGGCTGTGCGCATGAAAAGATTGTTTGTGGTGGCGGTCGAGCTTCTGTTGATGAACCTGAATTTTATTGGGTGAATACTGTGCTCGGTAATTTAAAGAGTGCTCTGCGTAGCACGCACCGTGCGATTTAGCCGAAATATGCGCAGCGTTATTTGGCTGAATTTCAATATCGGTTTAATCGAAGACTTGATTTGTCAACGCTCATTCCCCGACTTATTTATGTCTCACTCCGTACACCACCAATGCCGAAAAGGTTGCTGAAAGTTGGCTTAGCATAGATGGTAATTAGGTAAAATTTTACTCCTGTTTCCCTCACTTCAAACAGTAATTCCATTCATCATATCGACCTCAGTATTGATGAAAGTCCAGTGAAGATATCCCTCCCTGAAAAATTCAATGTGGGCGATGTATTATTATCTTCGCTCGAAATCACTCATAGCCCAATACACGACGAAATGCCAAGGCTAATGGTATAACCGGAATTGGGCCCGCTTATTTTACAATTAGATATCGATACTATTCAGCTGATCACTGTGATTCTGGAATAGGCGAAATCTCAATATCTACGAGAATGGATACATTAACGTATGAGGTTTATGGTGAGTGTTTTAACAACCCACCTGCTTAAAAAACACCCAGCCCCTGATACGACAAAAGAAGCCTCTGCTGCGCTGCTAAAAGTATGCTTCACTCTGGGCTGATTACCGGTTAGTTTAGTGATAACTATGATCAGCAGCTACACCCGAAAGCTGCCCAAAGTGTTTAAAAGCCAAAACTACCGGAAAACCCGTGCATCCCATACTCTCTATTGGAAACCTGCAGTGCCGCTACGGCGAGCAGGTGGTTATCGAATCAGTTTCCTTTGCTTTACAGGAAGGGGAGATTGCCTGTTTGTTGGGCCCCAGCGGTTGTGGCAAAACGACGCTGCTGCACGCCATTGCCGGTTTTCAGCCGGTTACAGAAGGGAGTATCCAACTATCCGGGGAGGTGATTTCCTCCCCTGAGATACAGGTTCCAGCAGAGCGGCGGAAAATTGGGGTGGTATTTCAGGACTATGCCCTCTTCCCACACCTTACTGTTGAGCAGAATATTGCCTTCGGTATCCAGTCAATGCCAAAAAGTGAGCGGCAATCCCGCACCCAGTCGCTGCTACAGCTAGTACGGCTCGAAGGCTTCGGGCAACAGTATCCGCACCAACTATCCGGCGGTCAGCAGCAGCGTGTCGCTCTGGCTCGAGCGCTGGCACCACGCCCCAAGTTGTTGCTTCTGGATGAACCCTTCTCCAATCTGGATACCGAGTTGCGCCGCAGTCTCGCCAGTGAAGTACGTCGCATCCTCAAGCAAACGGGGACTTCGGCCCTGCTGGTGACACACGACCGTAACGAAGCGTTTGTCGCCGCGGACAAGCTTGGCGTCATGGGAGAGGGGCAATTGTTGCAATGGGATACACCGGAGCAAGTGTATCAGGCACCCGCTAATGCCGACGTCGCGCGCCTGACCGGCAGCGGCAATCTGTTGACAGGAGTGGTCACTGACAACCGGCTGGTGCAAACCCCGATGGGCTTGATGAATACAACGGAAAACACTCTTCAACCTGGTACCCGGGTGAAGGTTTTCGTTCGCAGTGGAGGCATCGAAATAGGGGAACATGAGTACGCCGTGCCAGTCTTGATCGCAGAGCGCGACTTTCTTGGCGAACAGTGTCTCTATCAGTTAACCCTGACCGACGGCCAAACCGTAGAAGCCAGCCTCCCCGCCCAGCCCGAACTCAGCAGTGGTGTATCGGTTCCAGCCCGTGTGACCCGCGCCCTGGTTTTCCCCGCCTGATCACCATTCACCATCATGCAGCAATCCCTCGGATCAAGTCTCGGGGTTGAACTCCTGCTAAGAATGGTGGCGATAAAGCGTTCCGGGAAACAGTATCGAGTGAAAGGAAGAGGTACGAAAGGAAGGGCCCCGCGCCGGAGCCCAAGAGTTGGAAGATTACAATGTCTCTTCTACAACACTGACAGAAACAGCGCGACTGACGCGGCGGCCATCGGCGCTACGCGCTCGAATGGCATCTACTTTCTCTGCTGGTGTCTCGGCTGTGACGGGGCGCCAGGATTCACCATCATAATATTCAGTGACCAGCCCCGGGAGGGCCTGGGCAACTTTTAGGTGCCCTCCGTCATTCAACGCCCCTGGCACCGGGATGCGATACCCTACCCCGGTAAGATCCAGCTTGAGTAGCTCTTTGTGCCCCAGCGCGGCAGCAAATGCTCTCCAGTCCGCCTCCAAAGCGGCAACATCAACGAGACCACTCTCAGCAGAAAACTCCTGCCCCGGGACCGCATCCAACTCCCAGGATGCCTGGTGCCACGCCCGCTCGGCAAGGGCCAGCAGCCGCGGGAACATCATATATTCCACCTGCGCCTCGGTGCGCACCACTTCGCTCCACAGATTACCTTGTATACCGCGTACGCTGTTGGCAAAGCTTTCACCTGCCGCTTTCGCCGACCAGGCATTGCCATCGCGATCAGTAGATACTTCTGCCAGTTGGGCCGTGACCAGAGGGGCGTAACTGAAGGTCTTACGTGTGTCGGTATGGCGTGACGCCCAATAGTAACCAAGCTCCTGCGGATCGACCTCGTAAGGCATATCGAAGTACAGAAAGTCGGAGTGAGACTGCACCACGTCAAATCCGACGGCGGCGAAATGCGAGCTTTCATCACCACCACCCCAGAACAGCGGGGCCCAGGAGTTGACATAGTTGTTTTCTGTCGCGAGTTCCTCGCCGGCATCTTTTACAGCTTTAACACCGTCATTCCATGCGCCGAGCGTGGGAATCCCGGCATCATGGACCAGAGAGGCAACACGGCGCGCGTAGTAGCTACCCAGCTCCGAGATGTCCGCAACCGCGCCACTGGCAACCAGCTTCTGGCACTGAGGGGAGCCCGACCATGGCTGCTTGCGAGCACCAGCGTCAACGTCTCCTTTGGCGGGGTCCTGCCCTGGCGCATCTTCAAAGCTGTCACCGGCGAAAATATTGACGGCCTCATCGCCACCGAAATGCCAGCTTTGCAGCGGATAGCCTGCGCGCTCGTGCATCGCCTGCACCTCAGACATCACCTTGCCCACAAACTGGTAGGTGGAGTCGATGCAGGGGTTAACGTAGCTGTCGTCATAGAACTGGACCGACAGGAAACGGCTGTTGTCTTCTGCATCAATCAGTCGGTAGCGCGCAGCCGCTTTCGGATCTGATTCCACCAGACGACGATAACGCGCCTCCATCGAAACAACCGCAGCACGGGCATGGGCGGGCATATCAAATTCCGGGATCACCTCGATATGACGCTCACCGGCATAGCGAACAATCTCGATGTAGTCCTCGACACTGAAATGGCCGCTGCCATTGTTATCCGTATTAGGGCCAGAGCCCAACTGAGGTAACAGACACAGGTTCTCTTCCAGGTCGAAACAACGACGAGAACCAATCTCAGTGAGTTCTGGCAGACCGGGCACTTCCAAGCGCCAGCCTTCGTCTTCAGACAGGTGGACATGGAAACGGTTGAGTTTATAAGCCGCCATCTGGTCGAGCAGCTTGAGCACCAGCGGTTTGGTATGGAAGTTACGGCCTACATCGAGAAAGAGCCCGCGATGGGGGAAACGCGGCGCATCCTCAACCCGGGCTGTCATCAGCGTGCCGGCGCGTACATTGATCAGGCCAAGTAACGACTGAAGTCCATAAAAGGCGCCCGATTCGTCCGCGGCGGTCACCAAAGCACCTGTCTCACCCGCCTCAAGCCGGTAAGATTCCGCAGTATTCGCAAACAGCTTTGTATCGATCACCACCGATACGGGATAGGCTCCGGCGCCTTCACCAACGAGGCTAAAGGCATCCAGACGCTGTTTAATGACGTTGAGGGTCGCCGTCGACAACGCCCCCCCATCCACAGAAAGACCCGCACTGACATCAACGGCAATACCACGACTTTCGAGCTTCAGAGGCTTGGGGATAATACGGGACTGCCACTGATCACCTTCCTGAACACCACGCCGGGAAAATTCCTCAAACCGACTGGTTGCAGTCGCCAGGACATTGGCATCCGTGGATGCCCGCTTCCAATTATCCCGGTGGTTTTTCTCAATCGGTAGTACCAGTTCGGCAATGCTATCGGAATCAGTGGATTGGATAACCTGTGCCTGTCCGTTCGCATCGACGGTAAACAGACGCGGCATAAAGTCAGATTCGAACTGGAACCAGTACTCGGCGAGAAAATCGAGCTGCAGCGTCTCCCCTTGTGCCACCCCAGGGAAATGGGCCAGCGGTACCAAACGGTGCAGATCTCCCTTGACATGCTCCAGGCGCAAATCGTCACGATTTATCAGCGCCAGAGTGCGGCGCACACTGTGGAAGTAGAGACTCCATTCCGAAGCACCCGGTGCCAAAGCGGCCTTGCCGGCGTTGGTCAGCGATATCCGGTAGGTCGAGCAAATTGCCCCGCTGCCGCCTTCACGCTTGCAACGCTCTTCAAGTTCGTCGCCGGTCGCCTGGTAGTTGGTGAGCACTTCCAACTGCACCGAGAAATCTTCGGCAATCTGCCGGGCCGAACCCCTCTCCGAATTGTCGTGCCCACCACAACCCGCTAGGGCGACCGTCAGTCCCAAGGTCAGGGAAAAGACTGAAATTCTTAGCTTGGTCTTATTCAAGGAGGGGATGGCGCGGAGCATGGGAATCCTTTTCTATTTGTTATGGCACCAGTGAATGCAGGGTCCACAATAACGAAAAAGACAACGCTGTCAACCAGTGGACTTGCCCCACGTACAAGCGGTACTCGGCCGGGTAGATCTCAGGCACCCGTTAATATTGCCGAAGCAGACGCTGCAGCGATTGCTACCACCAGGAGGGCTGGGTTTCTCAATAGATTGATTGGCTTCATGTAGGCTTCCAATTAACTTTGTTATTCGTGTGCCTCCCTTACCGGCTGGCGAGCTGGTCGCTGAACCGTAACGATCACCACCGGTAAAGCCCCTGCTCGATGCAGAAAAGCAACCCTCCAGCGCTCCCTCGTTTTCTCTCCTCGACCCCAGTTGATCAAACGACACCTCCCCGGGGCAAGACGCAATGCCTTGCCCCGGTCAAACTCTCGTAAAGTTCCGCTTTGTTTGTGATACGAGCCACATATCACCCCCAATGGCGGAACTTTCATTCCAACTCTCTTTACCTCGTAGCAATTCGTCCCTTTCTGCATTGCGATTCCCCATAAGCGATGATATTTTGACAGCGGTGTCATTTTTGGCAATCGCGTCACCTAACTGCCGATGACCAACAACAAAAATAAATTGCTCAAGGTGAACCCAATGAAACACTTTCTCGCGCTCGGCAGTCTTGCCGTGGCGATCTTTGCCGCAGGCCAGGCGCATGCCGTGGACTGTACAGGCCTCCCGGACTGGGATGCAGCAACGGCCTACAACGGCGGTGCAGAAGTCCAGTACAACAACAACGCTTATCGGGCCAACTGGTGGACACAGAACCAGAACCCGGAGCAGTTCTCCGGCCAGTATCAGGAGTGGACGCTGCAAGGCGCCTGTGAGGGTGCTGTTGACCAGCCTCCAGCCGGCTCCATCACCGCCCCCACCAGCGGTATGACATTTAGCGAAAATGACAGCGTTATCATTACCGTGGGCGCGAGCGACGATAGCCAGGTCGTCAGCGTGGAATTTTTCGTCGATGGTGCCTCTATCAGTACAGATACCAGCGCGCCCTGGCAGACCAACTGGACCGCCGTTGCCGGCAACCCGGTGTTGCGCGCACGCATAGTGGACGACGCGGGACAGGACGCGTTTACTACGGACATCACCATCACCGTTAGCGCGAGCGGCCCACAAGCCCCAGTCGTCTCGCTCGACAACCCGATAGACGGTACGCAATTGGATACCGGTGCGACTGTATCCCTCACAGCCAGCGCCAGTGACGCAGATGGCAGCATCACTTCGGTAGAGTTTTTCGTCGATGGTAACAGCCTGGGGAGTGACACCAGCGCACCCTACGCGATCGAGTGGACAGCGACCGAAGGCAGCCATGTCCTGTACGCAATGGCCACCGACAACGATGGCCAGAGCACCCAATCGGCCTCAGCCAGTATCAACGTCACCACACCCGATAACCCGCCAACCGTAACGCTGGATAATCCCGTCGACGGTAGCGTGTTTGATGAAGGCACCAGTGTCAGCATCTCGGCCACAGCCAGCGATACAGAAGGTGCGATTTCCAAAGTGGAGTTCTTTGTCGCCGGACAGAAAGTGGGCGAAGATTCCAGTGCGCCGTTTAGTATCGATTGGGTCGCCACTCCCGGCAGCGCCTCCGTTTTCGCGAGAGCATTCGATACCGCTAACCAGTCCACTGACTCCGCGCAGGTTTCAATCACCGTAAACGGTGAACCCGTAGCGGGTGACTTCCCCTGTCGTCCCGATGGCTTGTTTACCAGCCCCGGAACGGCACCGGACTACTGCGATATCTATACCGAGGAAGGCCGGGAGATCATGGGGGCGGATCATCCGCGCCGGATCATTGGTTACTTCACCAGTTGGAGAAACGGTGCCAATGGACAGCCCACCTACCTGGTGAACGATATCCCCTGGGACAAGATCACCCACATTAATTACGCTTTCGCCCATATCAATGACAGCAACGAAGTATCCGTCGGCAATACTGCCGATCCCGCCAACCCTGCTACTGGCATGACTTGGCCCGGCGTCAGTGGCGCAGAGATGGATACGGACTTCAGCTATCAGGGCCATTTCAACCTGCTGAATAAATTTAAGAAGCAGCATCCTGAAGTGCGCACCCTCGTTTCCGTCGGTGGCTGGGCAGAAACCGGTGGTTACTTCAACGAATCTGGTGATCGTGTTGCCAATGGTGGTTTCTATACCATGACCACCAATGGCGATGGCAGCATCAACCATGCCGGCATTGAAACGTTCGCCAACTCCGCCGTGGACTTTATCCGCCAGTATGGCTTTGACGGCGTCGATATCGATTACGAATATCCCACCTCAATGAACGATGCCGGCAACCCGCTGGACTTTGGCATCGCCAATCCGCTGCGCGGTTCTCTCATGAAATCTTATGTGGAGCTAATGCGTGTATTGCGTGAAAAGCTGGACATCGCGGGTGAGCAAGATGGCACCCACTACATGCTGACCATCGCCTCGCCGTCTTCCGGATACCTGCTGCGCGGCATGGAAACCATGCAAATCACCCAGTATCTGGACTACGTCAACATCATGACCTACGACCTGCACGGCGCGTGGAATGAATTCGTGGGCCACAACTCCGCACTGTACGACAACGGCGAAGATCCAGAACTGGCCGCAGCGAGTGTTTACTCCACTTCCCAGTATGGTGGTATTGGCTACCTGAATATCGACTGGGCAGTGAAGTACTTCCGCGGATCCATGTCCCCGGGCCGCATTAATATCGGTATTCCCTACTACACCCGAGGCTGGCAGGGCGTGAGCGGTGGCAACAACGGCCTGGGCGGCTCTGCCGCACTGCCAAACCAGTCCGACTGTCCGACCGGTACCGGCGGCTCTGCCAAGTGCGGTTATGGCGCCATTGGCATCGACAACATATGGCACGACCTGGACGAAAACGGCGTGGAAATGGGCGCGGGCTCCAACCCCATGTGGCATGCCAAGAATCTGGAAAGTGGCATCCTCGGCTCCTATGTCACGGACTACGGGCTCGATCCAGCAGGCGACCCGGACGATGCGTTTGTCGGCACTTACGTACGTAACTACGATGCTGTGTCTGAAGCGCCGTGGCTCTGGAACAGCACCAAGAATGTGTATATCTCCACGGAAGACGAAGAGTCGATGGACGCGAAGGTACAGTACGTCATCGACCAGGGTGTCGGTGGCATCATGTTCTGGGAACTCGCCGGTGACTACGATTGGGATGCCGCCAAGGGTGAGTACTATATGGGCTCCACCCTGACGACCCTCGCCTACGACAAGTTTGCCAGCGCGGTGCCCTATCGCGAGCAGCGCAGTGATCGCGTAACCCCGCCTGAAGCGATCGATGTGGGCATTGAAATTTCCGGATTCAAACTCGGCGACCAGAACTACCCGCTGAACCCCAAGCTGTACATCACCAATAACATCGGTGGTGTGTTGCCCGGCGGTACTGTATTTGAGTTCGATATGCCGACGTCGACATCCAACATCATTACCGATCAGAGCGGTGCCGGTCTTGAGGTCATCGAGGATGGCGCCAATTCCGGTGGCGGCAATGTCGGTGGACTTGAGAACGAATTCCACCGCGTGCGCTTCGCCCTGCCCGACTGGCAGGATCTTGCCGATGGCGAGACCTGGGATATGACCTTGAATTACTACCTGCCCGTTTCAGGCCCTCAGGCCTACACAGCCACCGTGAACGGTACAACGTACGCACTGGCATTCGAGCATCCGGAACTGCCCCTGGCGACGCTTGCGGGTGGTGGCGACGGCGGCACTGGCGGAGGCAGTGGAGGGACCAGCTGTGCCGACGCCGGTGTCGATACCAGCGGACTGGTGACCTATCCACAGTGGCCCTCTGGCGATCACGCCAGCGGCGGTCAGCAAATCATTCATGACGGCAGCGTATACCGAGCCAAGTGGTGGACAAATTCGGTTCCAGGAAGCCCCGATGGCAGCTGGGAATTTGTCTGCAACGTGAACTGAGTTTTAGCGGGGGCAGGAAGCCCTCCGCTGTTACAACAGGATGTTGCCAATTTCTCTCTGAAGACGTTACAGGTTATTACTCCTGTACTTGCCCCGGTCTCCGGGGCCTTTTTATTTTTGACCAAGGAATTTTTCTCATGCTCGTAAGCGCAACTTCCCGAACTGCACGCGCGACAATGACTGCCTCGCACTCATGAATCCTGGTACGGAATCAAGCGGTAGCATGCAACAACAGACCAACTACTCTCCCACTAGCCACAGGCGCCTGGCATCCGTCGATGCCTTGCGTGGCTTTGATATGTTCTGGATTATTGGGGGCGAATCCCTGTTCGCCCCGCTGCTGTCCCTGACCGGGCTCGGTGCTTTTGCGTGGGGACAGGCGCAGATGCAGCACAGTACATGGCATGGGTTTACCCTGTATGACCTGATCTTCCCACTGTTTATCTTTCTTTCCGGAGTTACCCTCGGTCTGGCCAATAAAACCTTGCGGGGCCAGTCACCACAACTACGCCAGAGCGCATACAAAAAAGCGGTCAAAAGACTGCTGATTCTTGTGGGTCTCGGAGTGCTTTATAACCACGGCTGGGGCGCAAGTGTTCCCCCCGACCTGTCCGAAATACGCTATGCCAGTGTTCTCGCCCGCATTGGCTTTGCCTGGTTCTTTGCCGCACTGATTGTCTGGCACTGTCGCCCCATCGCCCAGTACCTGATTTTTGCGGGTATCCTGTTTGGCTACTGGCTCCTGCAACTCGGGCTGGGGGATTTCAGCATCTCAGGATCAATTAACGCTGCAGTAGACCAATGCTGCCTGCCGGGCATCACTTATCAAGGCAAGCCGTACGACCCTGAAGGGCTACTGTCTACCTTGCCCGCCGTCGCCAATGCGCTCGCCGGCGTTTTTGCCGGCCGCTGGCTGCATCTGCACGGAGACCGGCCAGGTAAACTGCTCAAGGGATTGTTCCTCGCGGGTATCACCCTATTCGCACTCGGCTGGACCTGGAACCTGATTTACCCGGTGAACAAAGACTTATGGACGGGATCCTTCGCCCTCGTCACCATTGGTTGCAGCCTGCTGTTCCTCGGTTGCTTCTATCTGTTTGCGGATATATGGAAGTGGCGCTGGTTTACCACTCTGTTTGCCGTGATCGGTTGCAATGCCATTCTGGTGTATATGGCAAGCAGCCTGGTGAACTGGACCTACACAAGCAAGAGCCTGTTTGGCGGCATTGCCTCTGTATTTTCTTCTGCGGATGCCGGGAACCTGGTGATTGTTATCGGTGTGCTGACGGTACAGTGGATTATTCTCCACTGGCTCTACCGCCGAAAACTGTTTGTCAGCCCCTAGGGAGCCTCCATCAGGCCTTGCTCCACTCCCTGCTTGCGACACTATCAACGTACAGTTCATGCAGGATAAAAATACTGCTACTTATTTTCATCAACACCCATAATTACAATAATTCAGCGACAAAAAAAGCCGGGCAATGCCCGGCTTTTTCCATTCAACTTCGATTAGAAATTGTATCGTGCTCCCACAACGAAGCGACGGCCATTTTCATACAGGGACATGAGACGATCTTCATATTCGCTATACTCTACGACCTGCTCATTGGTGAGGTTCACTGCCTCCAGAGTGATCTGTGCGTTGTCAGTGACGTTGTACGAGAAGCTTGCATCCAGCTGACCAAACGCGTCATTGGACAGCGGGTTACCGTTCCAATGGAAGCCCTTGCTCCACTCAGAGCGATAGTTGTACATCATCCGCGCACCGAAGGTATCGTTTTCGTAGTAACCCATCAGGTTAGCCATGGTATCGGAGATTCCAACAACACTATCGGAACCAGTATCGGTGTAGGTGTAGTTCGCCTGAACACCAAAGCCGTTGTCGAAGTCGTGCAGCACAGCCAGCTCAACACCAGCGACCAGGCCACCATCACCATTCACCGGACGACTAAAGTCAACGTCAACCCAGGTATCAGTCTGTTCATCGTAACGCGCTTCGGTAAAGGTCTCCTGAGCCAGGTAGCTGTGGTTCTTCTTAATAAAGGTCGTTGCGGAGAACGCAGACACATCACCGTAGTACCACTCGAAGGAAACGTCCAGCTGGTCCGCCAGGAATGGCTTCAGCTGCGGGTTACCTGCCTGACCCTGTGGGTCCGGTGCATTCAGAGCACCAAAAGTCTCGAACGGAGAGATCTGGTTCCAATTCTGACGAGCCATAACACGAGCAACCGCAGTACGAACTACCATGTCGTCACTCAGATCATAAGCAATGTTGAAGCTCGGCAGGATTTCGCTGTAGTCGTTATCTTCAGTGACCCAGGCCAGGTAGGACGGGTTCAACCAATCGCGATCAACAGTTTGGAAGCCCCAGGAATCGCTGCTGAACTCATAGCCGGAAGAGGCTTGCTCAGTAGACACATAGCGCAGACCGAAGTTACCGCTGTAGTTGTCACCCTCGAAGTTCGCCTGAGCGTATACCGCAAAAATGTCTTCCTCCACTGCCCAGTTATTGGCCAGATCCAGAGAGCGCGCATAATCGGCGCTGACACCGTTAAAGCCAACAAATGCGATTTGTTCCATCACGTCACGCATTTGCGCCAGTGCGGTGGTGGAGTTACCACCGGCGGGCGTATCAAAACTCACAATGCCGCCAGAGTTCAAACCACAAGAAGATAAAGTCGGGCAATTTGCGAAGATATAACCAAGATATGAGTCAGCGAGATCCTCGTCGCCAGTCATAGTCTCAGGAGCATGCCAGCTGTATACGATGCGCTGCTGGGTACGCTCGGCGTTGCGAAACTTGGCACCCGTCTCGATAGAAGTAAATGCACCCGCCTCTATCGGCAACTCGAGATCTACCTGGAAGTAGGTTTCTTCATCAGTGGTTGGGCGCTCACCGCCCCAGATCCAGCCATCGGTAGCGGTATAAGCATCTGCATCACTAGGTGCTGGATTGGAGTCAAGAGATGGAGTGTTCAGGTCAAACTCATAGTCGCCACCGGACCAACCATACTCCCAAGAGGTCTCGCGATAAGTGCCGCCCTTGGCTGAAGTATTACCGGCAACAACATCTAAGCTGAATGCGTCAGTTACATATTCGGCAGTCAGAGTATAGGACTGAGATTCAGAGGAAGATACGCGGTTGATCCAGTTCACAACACCACTACCGTCACCAGAAATCTGGGAGGCCACGACACTGTTGCCACTCAGCTGACCATTAGTTGCATGATCGACCGCATTCTCTCCTGTTAATACCAGCCAGTTGGCATTCATGTTATCCGCATCCATGCTGGTGTCGAGCACATCCAGAGTCAGCTGCAGCTCTTCGATCGGGCGCAGCTGGGCAGACAGGAATAGCGTTTCGCGCTCACGCTCCTGGAAGAAAGTCGGGGTACCCATGGTGCCGGGAACCATTACGCCAGGAGTGGCTTCGTCGCTCCAGGACAGCACTTCAAAACCGGAACGCTGAACAGTGCGATCCTGCTTGGCCGCAGATACCAGCACACCAAAGGTTTCGCTATCGTTCTTCCAGGAGTACTGGCCAGAGATGCTCGGGTCATACTCTTCCGAAGTTTCGGAGTAGATGCTCTCTACTGCAATCGCAGCCTGACCCGCGTCGAGGTCAAGCGGACGGTGAGTACGTACATTAACGGTACCACCCAAGGAACCTTCGTCCTGAGAAGCCTGTGGACTCTTGGTCACCTCAAGGGAGGAAATCAGGGTGGATGGCAGCAGGGTAAAGTTGAAGCTGCGAGACGGATTATCCAGAATGAACCAGTCAGCAGTACCGACGGATTGACCGTTCAGGGTTGTACGGTTGTAA
Organism: Microbulbifer epialgicus; assembly: GCF_041447265.1. Taxonomy (NCBI): domain Bacteria; kingdom Pseudomonadati; phylum Pseudomonadota; class Gammaproteobacteria; order Cellvibrionales; family Microbulbiferaceae; genus Microbulbifer; species Microbulbifer epialgicus. The sequence continues at coordinate 74,324 of NZ_JBGMEK010000015.1, read as the reverse complement.
TCTGGACCCGCACCACGAATAGAAACACGCTCCCCTTCACCGAACTCGCGACTTACCGCCACACCCGTGATACGGGATAGAGATTCAGCGATGTTCTTGTCTGGGAACTTACCGACGTCTTCCGCAGAAATTGCGTCGACAATTGCATCAGCATTTCGCTTGGTGCTCAAGGCATCCTGGAAAGAGCCACGAATACCGGTTACAGAGACTTCCTCAATAGCTTCATCCGACTGGGCAATAGCCAGCGGAGCCATCAGGCCACCACTAAGTACAGCTGCACTGATAGACAGAGCGAGTTGATTGCGCTTTAGCATCGATTTCCCCTTCCTTGCTTATTATTTATATGAAGGTTGTGAGTAATGTTTTAGCTTCACCTCGTACCGCAGGATGATAGCGCTGTCATTTAGACTTATGATAGCGTTGTCATTCTAAATAATCGAAGATACACAGGATTACCCGGAATTGCTACCGTCTTTGGAGTAAAAAAACCTTCGTTCTGAGCGATTGATGTAACGAAATTCCACGCCTCGTAGATGCCATAACCTTTTAATTTAAAGCCGTTAGTTCAAGGACGGAAAATCCGGGTGGCCGCTCAGCAAGCTTCATCCACATAAAATCCAGCACCTACTTACGCTACTCACGGCGAATTTCCGGTCATTTCTGCTAGGATGGCGGACAGACCAACGGTGCAGCGACCGGCGCCGACGAAACAGTTCAAGGACCAGACGGCCCCATGAAAGCCACCATTAACGACGTCGCCGCGCATGCGGGGGTATCCATAAAAACCGTATCCAGGGTCATCAACAACGAGCCCTCGGTGCGCCCCGCAACCAAAAAGAAGGTCGAGGATGCGGTCGAGGCCCTAAATTACCAGCCCAACCTGGCCGCCCGCAATTTGGCCGGCTCCCGGACATATACCATCGCGTTTATTTACGACAACCCGAACGCCTACTATGTGATCGATATGCAAAACGGTATCCTCAATGCCTGTAAGGCCCGGGGCTATGAGCTGCTGATCCATCCCAGTAACTCCAAGTCGGCATCGGTCCACGATGAACTGAAAAACCTGGTCGAACACTCAAAGGTGGCCGGAATCGTTTTGACTCCACCTTTTTCAGAAACACCGGCGGTGATCGAGACACTCCAGGATCTCGACGTAGACTACGTACGCATCGTTTCCAAAACCGCGGATGTAAAGGACCAGGACAACTGTATTCAGGTAGACGACTCCACCGCCGCGTTTGATATCACCCGCCACCTCATCGGGCTCGGCCACAAGCGCATCGGCTTCCTCTGCGGTGGAGAAGAACACATTTCTACCCACAGTCGTCTTGACGGGTATCGACAGGCCATGAAGGAAGCAGGTCTCCCCGTGGACGAATCCCTGATTCTCAAAGGAGAGTACTCCTTTGATTCCGGCGTTCAGGGTGCCAAAGCATTGCTTGGTACTGACAACCCACCCAGTGCCATCTTCGCCAGTAACGATGAAATGGCGGCCGGCGCACTCTTTGCCGCTCGATTAATGAATGTCGACATCCCGTCCCAGCTCTCCATCGTAGGATTCGAAGATAGCCCTTTCTCCAGGCAGACCTGGCCGAAACTGACAACGGCGCACCAGCCCAACAACGAAATCGCCAAGTGTGCTGCCGCACTCGTGCTGAGCAAAGCGCGCGGTAAAACATCCGGTGAGAACGCCAGCGCCAGCAAGGAAGCGGGTATTCAACGTGAATTCACTCCCGAGCTCATCGTACGTGATTCGAGCGGAAGCGCACCGGGCAACTGATCCCTCCAACACTTACCTCCTCCCCAAAAAAACCCTCCTTAAAGGAGGGCAGGTTCACGAGAGCCAAGAGATACAACGACGAGAATCAAACTGATTGATGTACCGTGCAGCGGGATTATTTCCAGCTGCGCATCTTGTGCCCTTTCAAGGCATAGAAAAGGATGAACAGGTAGCACGGCAGCGCTACCCAGTAGCCCATGCGCGCTTCACCGGCAATTTCGGACAGAGGGCCGAAACCAAAGGTTGGGATAATGGCCCCACCGGCGATACCCATAATCAACAGCGCAGACCCCTGCGCGGTCAGACGCCCAAGGCCTTCCAGGGCGAGAGGCCAGACGGCAGGCCACACCAGTGCGTGCGACAGCCCCATCAGGGCAACGAAAGTGATGGTGTCAGGGACTACTGGAGCGATACCACTCCACCCCCACAGGGTATCGGCCAGCAAAGTACTTTCCTGAGAACCAAACAGCACACCGAATATACACAAGCTGCCAGCCACCGCCGACCCGAACAGGGCTTGCTGCTGGCTGATAAAGCGTGGAATCCCTACAACACCAATGATGTAGCCGATCACCATAAACACCATGGTGTAGGACGTGAGGGCGGCGTAATTGGACAAACCAAGACCTTCGCCATAGAGGCCAATGGTGTCACCCGCAATAACCTCGACACCAACGTAGGCGAACAGCGCCAGAGAGCCGAGTACAACCTGGGGGTAACGCAGAATATCGAGGAAGCTTCCCTCAGATTGGCCAGCATCGGCGGTGTCATCTTCGTCGATTTCCGGCAGACCGGAAAACTTCACCAGTCCAACCAACGCGAACAGGGCAATCGCCATGTAGATGTAAGGCATGATCAGGCGGCTGGAAACTTCCGCCAGCTGAGCTTCCCGTTCAGCCGCAGGCAGTTCGGCCAGTGATTCACTATTGAAATCGGCTAGGCCAGACAGCACAAGCGCCGTAAAGGCCAAAGGTGCAAGCACACCCGCGCTTTTGCTGATAATGCCCATGATGGCGATACGCATGGCCGCACTTTCAGCAGGCCCCACCTTCACCACGTAGGGGTTTGAAGCCGTTTGCAGAATGGTCAGGCCAGCCCCCAGACCAAACAGCGCCACCAGGAAAACTAGGTAGCTACCGGTTTGCACAGCCGGAATAAAAATCAGCGCAGCGACTGCCATGATCGCGAGGCCAATGGCCATGCCATCGCGGTAGCCCGTTTTACGCAGGATAAACGACATGGGCAACGCCATGACGGTGTAGGCAATATAAAACGCAAAGGTAACGAACAACGCCTGGAATTCTGTGAGATCACAGAGCACTTTCAGGAACGGCATCAGCGAGCCATTCAGCCAGGTCACAAAACCAAAAATAAAAAACAGCATGCCGATAATTGCCATAGGCAACAGGCTGCTGCGTGTCTCTCTTTGAGCACTAACGGCGGATTCCATAATAAGCACCTTTTATATAGTTATCGTTGTCTGAACGTATTACGAAAAAATTTTAAACGCTGTGAACCTCCCTGCCCGAAATCCAGGTCCTGCGTACCTGCAATTCGCTATCCAGTAAAATCATGTCTGCCGGCGCACCTACTTCCAGTCGGCCACCTTCCACGCTGAGGAATGTCGCCGGATAAAGGGAGGCCATTCGCAGCGCTTCCTCCAGTGGCACATCACACCAGTCTCGAATGTTTCGTACGGCACCAATCATATCGAGGTGAGAGCCTGCCAGCTCTCCGGTAGTCGAAGTCAACTTATCTCCCTCGCGGGTCACCATGCGCTCAAACAAAGGGAAACTGGTCTCTTCACTACCGACTAGCGACATGGCATCTGTCACCAGCATCAATTTCCCCCGGGGCTTGGCCTTCAGAGCCAGGCGAATTGCATCCGCACATACATGATGGCCGTCAACAATCAGACCACACCACGCATCGTCGCTGATCAACGCCGTTCCGACCACACCCGGTTCCCGAGACTGGAGCGGCGACATCGCGTTATACAGATGGGTAAATCCGCTCGCCCCCGCTTCCAATGCCGCTGCGGTTGTCGCCCCATCAGCATTTGAGTGCCCAAGACACACATGCACGCCCAGCGACACCAGTTTGCGGATATCCTCCGGCGCAACATTTTCGGGCGCCAGCGTCACGACTTTTACACCCAGGTCGTCACGCGCATAAATATCCAGCTCTGCCTGGCTAAGACCTCGAATAAAACGTGCCTCATGGGTACCCTTTTTCGGGGTACTGAGATGCGGCCCCTCAAAGTGCACACCGATAATGCCGGGTATTTTTTTACGCAAGGCGGTACTAATCGCGTCCGCCGCGCGCTGCATGACTTCAACCTCATCAGTGATGAGTGTCGGCAACATACCCGTGGTACCAAAGCCGGCATGCGCACCGGCCATCTTCTGCAACGATGCCACCGTCAGCTCATTGTTAAACAGTGCACCCCCACCACCATTGACCTGAACATCAATCAGGCCCGGCGCCAGGGTACCGGGCAAGCACTCCGCGCCAGTAGCCGGCACGTCACCACCTATCGCAGCGACTCTGCCATCGGCATTGATTGAGACCGGGATATCATTGAGAACCCGCTCACCATCGAACAAACGCTCTGCCAACAACACCTGAACCACTCGCAACCCCCCTGCTCTAGCGGTCAAACTCAGACCGTCCGGGTGACTTTTTTCAGACCTGCCGGCTCGTCCGGATTAATCCCACGGCTAACAGCGACATGCGCTACATCAATATAGAAACGCTGCAACAGAGGTAGCGGAGCAACGCGTGGATGTATGCCTTTTGAAGGCACGTGCAGATTAATCAGGGTGCCACCGCGACGGATAATATCTGCGATTTGTTCGCTATGCGCCTGATAGGATTCATCTTCAATCGGCACATTGATCACTGTCAGCTGCTGCTCAACCAGGGTTACCGGCCCATGTAAGAACTCCGCACTGGAAAAAGACTCTGCATGGATATTGCAGACTTCCTTCAGCTTCAGCGCCAGCTCGCGGGTAATGCCATAACCCGGTCCACGACCCAACACAACCAGGTTTTTCACCGCAGCGAGATCTTCCGGGCGCAGTTGGGTCTCCGCGGAAACCACATCACGCAGCGCCTGCGGCAGTTCATCAACAGCCTTCAGTATCTCTTCGTCTTGCTTCCAGTTGGCTACCAACTGCAGCACCGCGGACAACGTCGCCAGATAGCTTTTGGTCGCAGCGACCGCTTTTTCCGGCCCGGCTTTCAAAGGCACCATCAAATCGACGATATCTTTGATCGGGGCCGATTCGTCATTCACAAAAGCGACGGTATAGGCGCCGGCCTCTTTGGCCATCTTCGCCTGAGCCAGGATGTCAGGACTACGGCCCGACTGGGAAATGACAATGACTAAGGAATCTTCCAGCTTGAGCGTGCGCCCATAGACACTGGATACAGAGGGCGCCGCAGCGAAAGTCGGCGTACCCGTCTCGATTTCAATCAGATATTTGGTAAACACGCCTGCATGATCAGAGGATCCACGCCCAACGATCATGACGAACCGCGGCGGCTTGTTGCGCAGGCGTTCACCCAGCTGGGCCATTACCGCAGCATTACTCTGCAGCTGTTCTGCAATACAATCCGGGGCTTCACGGGCCTCGGTTTCCATAATTGTCATCGCCATGACCTATCTCCCTTAATGACCCCTGCGGGAAAATTCCATTCCGTACCAATCTTTTTAATTATCCGAACAATGCTTTTCCATCGGCTTCGATAGCACCGGCACTGCCACTCGCCGCCTCGGCAACACACTGGCGAGCAAAATAAACACAGCCAAACTCTGGCGGGTCCAGGGCTTCCGCCACACGCTCCACAACATGCGGAGCCATCCACTGCTTCAGACGCGGTGCAACGCCGCCGATCAGGGAAAGCCGTGGAGCATTCATTTCAAATAATTTATCCGCAAGGTCATTGATATAACTTGCACCATCACTCACGATCGCCAGCGCAACCGGATCACCAGCTTCCGCATATTCCACCACCGGCACCGCAAGGCGCGCATAATGACTGGAGGATTTTCCACCAATGCGCTCAAACACTTGCTGGGCATCGGTACTTTCCAGCGCTGACAGCAATTCATCTTTCAGACGGGAATCTTCGGCGAGACCATCGAGGGCCAGAAACAGGTACTTGACCGCTTCCATCCCCATCCAGGCACCGCTGCCCTTATCGCCATGGGGAAACCCATGACCGCCCAAAAGGCGAGCCTCACCATTGACCCAGGCGTAACCGCAAGAACCGGTACCGGCAATAATGACCGCCCCATCGCCACCACGATGCGCACCAAGGCAGGCCGAGTGCTGATCAGTGGTGAGGAACATCTGTTTGAAGGGGTGCGCCCAAGCATCCATTTCATTGTAGAGACTAGGCATATTGACGCCCGCAAGACCAACACCGGCGACGAGTTCACCGAGCGCTTGGGGCGGAAGGCCTGCATCAGAAAGCGCAAGCGTGGCGGAACGCACAATCGAATCTATTGTTTGCGCATAACCGTGGAGTGGATTCGCGGGGCCTGATATCCCTGTGCCCAACACCCGATTATCACTGTTGAGGATTGAAGCACGGCACTTACTGCCGCCTCCATCGATACCGATATAAAGAATTTCCCTGTCTCCCAACGCAGCCACCAGAAACGGCCTCTAAGAATTTGTATTGTTATGTACTACATCCGGGCTTCCCAATCCCCCCGGAAGTAACGCCAGAAGAGCAATATACGCTCCCGCGCTAACTATGTAGTCATACTACAAGATCAATGACAGCGTTGTCATCATTTTTTTAAAATTTCCTGCCTGCATACCCGCCGATACCCTGTTTCGTATGACGGGTTCCAACCCCTTGGTTTTTCTGTAAATAATCCGGTCTGATTTTTTTAAGGCCCATATGCGGGCCTTTCAAACTGTCGGTGCCTCAGATTCAAGCAGCTCAGCAGCACCCTCTCGCCGCCAGCCAATAGCTCGGCTTAACAAAACAACAGGAATCAAACCCACCAGCACAATCATCAGGGCTCCCAGCGCTGAGCGCTCGAGCATTTCATCAGCAGCGAACTGGTAAACGTAAGTGGCAAGCGTATCGAAACCAAACGGACGAAGCAGCAATGTTGCCGGTAGCTCCTTCATACAATCTACAAATACAACCAGCCCACCGGTCAGCAAGCCAGTACGTACCAATGGAAAATGCACTGCCCAAAGGGTTTGCCAACTATTCCGTCCCAATGCCCGGGAAGCGCGATCCATTGAAGGGGTTACTTTCTCAAGACTGGTTTCAATTGCTCCAGTGGAAACCGCCAGAAAGCGCACAGTGTAAGCAAAAATAATGGCGAAGATACTGCCACTCAGCAGGAGCCCCGTGGAAATGCCGAAATGCTCTCTCAGCAGTGCATCCACAGCATTATCGAAAGCGGCCAGAGGGATCAAAACACCGATAGCCATCACCGCTCCCGGCAATGCATATCCCAATTTGGAAAAGCCCACCAAAATTTGAAGCGCCCTGCCCGGTTGCAGTCGTTTGCCGTAGGCCAGTAAAAGGCCTAGAAAAACGGACAGTAGCCCTGCGCAGGCAGACAACAACAGGCTATTACCCGCAATCTCAATAAAATCGTCAGTCCAGTAGCTGGAAAAATTTCCGAGGGCATAGCCAGCCAGGACAAAAAGCGGCACTACAAAACCACCAATCAGCAACAGCCAGCAAAATAATGCGGCCCCCAAACTGCGCAAACCACCCAACCTATAGCGGTCGCGATTGGAAGACGGTGACTGCACAAAGTGTTTTTGCCGCGCGCGGCCAATGCGCTCCAGTGCAATTAATAAAACCACAAATAACATGGTGCTACTGGCAATCTGAGCTGCGCCGCCGAGGTTGCCACGACTCAGCCAAGTATCGTAGATGCCGACACTTAATGTCCGCACTGCAAAAAAGTCCACTGTGCCGAAATCATTCAAGGTTTCCATCAAAACCAGGGAAAGACCCACCGCGATAGCCGGTCGCGCCATGGGCAGGGATACCCTCAGGAAGCTCTGCCAAGGAGAACACCCAAGGGAGCGACTGGCAGCGCGGATACTGCCGCACTGTTCAAGGAACGCCGCACGCGCGAGCATATAGACGTATGGATAGAGTACCAGCGACAACATAGCCGTGGCGCCCCCCATACTGCGTATTTCCGGGAACCAGTAATCCCTCGCGGTCTGCCATCCAAACCACTCACGCAGGGCCTTTTGTATCGGCCCGGCATATTCCAGCAGATCGGTATATACATAGGCAATCACATAGGCGGGCACCGCAAAAGGCAACAGCAGCGCCCACTCAAAAAAGCGACGCCCGGGAAACTGGCACATGGATACCAGCCAGGCACTGCCCACTCCAGCCAACAGTGTCAATACAGCCACCCCAAAGGCAAGAATCAAAGTCGCGGAGACATAGTGCAGCAGCACTGTATCCCACAGGTGCGGCCAGATATTTTCTTCTGGGAACAGAGCCAGCCAGACAATGGATAGCACGGGTAGAGCTACCAATATGGCAATAATGGCAACAAGGAGAAACCAGCGGGAGCCGGACCAGTAAGCGCGGGAAATCAATACAGTAAAGGTCATCTATAAAAAATCACGGCCCACACCTTTCGGCAGGACCGCGATTTACAAGTCAGTAAAAGGGTCACACTTTAGAAGTCGAAGCCCACTTCGTCTACCAGTCGTGACGCTGCAGGAACATTAGAGCCGATTTCGGTAAGGCTCAGGTTGTCCTCTTTGAACTCCCCCATGTACTCCTTGATCAGCTCGGAGCGCGGTGTGCCAGGACGTACCGGGAACTCATAATTCTTCTCAGCATACACATATTGGGCTTCGGCACCGCTGAGGAATTCCAGCAGCTTAATGGCATTGTCGCGGTTGGGAGCGTGCTTGGTCAGCGCCGCACCGGAAATAAACATATGGGTACCGCGATCCTTCTGATTAGGGAAGACCAGATTTACTGACTTGGCCCAATCCACCTGCTCCGGCTGCTCTTTATTGGTAATCATTTTGCCGAAGTAGTAGCTGTTCCCCAGGGATAAGTCACAAACGCCCTCGCTAATGGCTTTTACCTGGGCGCGGTCATTGCCCTGGGGCTTACGCGCCAGATTCGCTTTCACGCCTTGCAGCCACTCTTTGGTTTCTGCTTCACCGTGATGGGCGATCATGGAGGCGATCAGGGACAGGGTGTAGGGATGCTTGCCGCTACGAGTACAGATTCGGCCCTTCCATTTAGGGTCTACCAACTCTTCGTAGCGAGTAATTTCACCGGGCTTAACGCGGTCTTTGGAGGCGTAAATCAAACGCGCTCGAGTTGTCAGGCCGAACCAGTTGCCGGCGTTATCGCGAAATTGTGACGGGATATTGTCTTCCAGGATTTCACTACTTACCGGTTGGGTCAGCTGCTTATTAAGCAAATCCATCAAGCTGCTGGTATTGGAAGTCAGGACAAGGTCGGCGGGGCTGTTGCGCCCTTCCCTTTGCAGTCGCTCGTTCAAGCCTTTGCTGGCGTACACCACTTTGGTCTCAATACCAGTTTTCTCGGTGAATTCTTCCAGTATCGGCTCAATCAGAAAGGGCTGGCGGTAAGAGTAAATATTCACTTGCTCAGCGGCATTGGCCCCGATGGCACCAATCAAACCAACAGTTGCAATCGCTTTTTGAAATAGAGATCTGCTAAACATGGGAGTCGTATCACCCTTGGGTTAATTTGAGAAGCATTCTCATTTGGGTGGAGGTTAATGTCAACCTGGAACCTCTGTACTCTGCAAAGTCGCAAAATTCCTCCTATGCTTAGGGACAAGCCGATCATCTGCAGAGGTCCCATGTATCGCATCATCCCCCTGCTCACCCTGGTAGTTGCCCTTTATGGGTGTGGTCCCCAGACGGATAGGCAAAAAGATTCCGATCCGGAAGCTGCACCAGCTGCTGGCGAAGCAGCCAGCGACTCCATGAAAGAGCCTATCGCGCCGCCAGCAGAAAGCCCTCCCCAGGACAGCGCCACTCAACCCCCTACCCCACCGACAAGTGACAATGATGGTGCAGCGATCTGCACTCCGCAGTGGTTCGCCTGGCTGCAACAACAAATCATTGCCAAACAAAACGGTGAAATGGCCAAACTGTATCCATCTGGTTTGCCTCCCGTCGGCAGCACTGAGTGGTTTTCAGCTGTGGAAATACTGACAGGTGGCAGCTTAAATGGGCTGGTTGCGGGCAGCACCGAGTGGTGTGATGCAATCCAAAAACGCCTCTCAGAGCAACAGCCAACCCCAATAGCGGACTAAACAGCAAAGGTAAGGGTTTTACAGCGAGGTAAAATCACCATGAAGCCCATCAACAAGCTGATACTGGCTACAATCGTGGCAGCAGCATTTCATCCCGCCATCGCCGATGAAAAGCCACCTCCCGGTGCAATGGCCCTGTCTACAGTGCTGACAAAGCTTGAACAACAGGGCTTTACCCCGATCGTCGAGGTAGACCTGGACAAGGGCCGCTGGAAGGTGGAAGCCTACAAAGGCGACCAAAAGCACGAATTGGAAGTGGACCCAAATTCTGCTGAAATCTTGTCCGACAAGCCCGATAACTAACAGCGAGTGATCACTGTATTTGCTGTAGCTACAGCTTCTTTTGCAATATTGCCCCGGTAAAGCATCGGGGCAATCCCCAAACTACTCAATATCCGTATGTTGCGAGTTGGCAGTCATGTACTAGCGACAATTTTGTCAATCCGCTGACGCGATTGGTCAACACCCCAGACAAATATTCGGTTAGTCTGGTCAAAAATAAACGCCATAGGATAATAAAATGACCATCCAGACCCTTACTCGGCAGGATGCAGACAAGACACTACTTCAAAATTTACTCGATAGGCAGCGCCGAGCCTACCATGCCAACCCTGTACCTAGTTACCAGCAGCGAGTCCAGGACCTGAAAACCCTGGCGCGGATGCTGCATGAGCAGCAAGAAGCCATCGTGGAGGCCATTTGCTCTGATTACGGCAACCGCTCCCGTGAAGAGACCCTGCTCCTGGAAATCTATCCGGCACTCGCGGGTATCAAGGAAACAATCAAGAGCCTTAAGAAGTGGATGAGGCCCCGACGACGACATATCGACTTTAAGGCGTACCCCCTATCAAAAAATACTGTGCTCCCTCAGCCCCTGGGGGTAATTGGGGTGATAGTGCCCTGGAACTTTCCAATTAACCTCAGTATCTCCCCCTTGACCAATATCTTCGCAGCGGGCAACCATGCGATGGTCAAGATGTCCACTAACTCCTGTCGACTGGCAGAGTTGTTAAAGAAGATCAGCCCCAAATATTTCCCCGAGGAGAAGCTCTGCTTCATTGCCGATTACGGCGAAATAGGCCCACTCTTCTCCAGCCTCAAATTAGACCATCTGATTTTCACCGGCTCCAGCACTACAGGCCGTGCCGTAATGCGCTCCGCTGCAGAAAATCTCACCCCGGTCACTTTGGAGCTGGGTGGCAAGTCACCAGCTATCGTCGCTCCGGATTTTCCTATCGAAAAAGCAGCAGAGCGCCTGATTCACTGGAAAATGGTTAATGCAGGGCAAATCTGTGTAAATGTGGATTACCTTTTCCTACCGGAGAATCAACTGGACAGCTTTATCAAACACGCGACCCAGTTGATCAAGAAGCGTTTTCCAAACTGGCAAAGCCCTGACTACACTTCCATTATTGACAGTGCCTCTCACCAGCGTCTGTGGAAAACCCTGGATGATGCCATCGACAAAGGGGCCAAAGTTTACGATCTGAGTGAGGGACAACTCAAGCGAGATGACAGCTTGCGCAAGTTCCCGCCCCATATCCTGGTTAACGTCAACAGCGATATGCTGGCGATGCAACGCGAGATCTTTGGTCCTCTACTACCAATTATGACCTACTCAAGACCTGAGGAAGTTATCGACTATATCAATGCCCATCCACGACCACTGGCAATTTACCCTTACACACACGATAAAAACCTGCAAAATCGTTATATTGAGCAAATCATGTCTGGCGGAGTGTCAATTAATAACTGCGTATTACATGTTGGCCAGCACGATATTCCATTTGGTGGCGTCGGTGAAAGTGGTATGGGTCACTACCATGGCTATGAAGGATTTCTCACTTTCTCCAAGTTACGGCCGGTTTATTATCAAGGCCCTATTGACCTGCTGAAACTAATGCGGCCACCTTACGGAAAACTTTCCAATAAAATCTTGAACTTTATGCTAAAAATGGTTCGATAAAAGCTGGGGTAGGCAATACGGTTTCTAGGTGTTATGTGTTCTCTGACACCCCGACAAGTAAAATGGTTGGGGTATTTTTTTAAATTCAATTTAATAATTTCTCCCAAATAACTGGCGTTGTGATCATCCTCGGTCCACACTAAAAACATGGCTTTTTTTAGTGTGGAGCCGCGCATGAGTTTTATTGCAACAATCATGCTTGTCAGCAACCTGACTAACCCCATCCCTCCTGGGCTAGACCCTAATAAACCTGCACCCATTTACGATAGCCCCGATCTTTACGGGGCTTCCCCATCAGTGATTGCACTTGAACCATCCACCATTAGGGCCAAACTCTATGGTCTCGGATTCAGACCAATCACCAGTATGAGGTTTGTTGGTGGCCGCTGGAAAATAAGCGCTGTCTATCAGGGAAAGCTCAGGGCCCTGGAAGTAAACCCAGACAATGGAATTATTATTGCTGACCGCCCCGCCAGAAACTGACAACCCTTTCGACTGACTACACTAGGATATGAACATAGAGAAAGCTTTTTGATCTATCAAAGCGAACATCCCTACCATCTGATATATTAGTCAAATGCTCTACAAGCGTAGAGCGTCCTCAAAAATGCAAAATACAAGTCTGTCTTTGTCATCGCAATCCATAAGGGCACTGACTCAGAGGCCAGTTACTTTTCCAGTGTGTCTGATATATTTTTGCAAGCAAAACAGATAAGAAATCCAACCATTGCTTGACTTAAATCAACCTATAAATTTCCAGGTGGCACCACCTGACCACATGTAAAATCGCCCAACTCCTGACAACCCTATACTGTAAGGTATGCAACCATTTCAAGATTGCCTTTTAACAGCAACATACAGACGGCCATACCATTACTAGTGAACCAATTGATATAGATATAAATCCATTAGAAGAAATGATAAAAATATTAAAACCGGATTCACAGAATATAATAGTTGGATAATTTACCCTGCAATAACAGTAACAACATTCACAACTTGAAATAATGAAAAAATCCAAAAAACATCGAAGAAAACAGATCGTATTACTCTCTCTTCTACTGGTAGTAGGAACGGTTTTTCTATTAACGCAAAAGTATCAGATTAATCCAGAAATCAACACGCACCTTTCTGTGCTTTTTATAGGCAACAGTTATTCTCGCCCATTGCCCAAGGTCATTCAGTCAATCGCTCGAAGTAATGGAGTAAAAATTACCTATCGATCCATAACTCCAGGGGGGTGGACTCTACAGAAACATTCTAAGTCCAAAGAAACCCTGGAGGCTATTCGTGAAAGACAATGGGATTACATCGTACTTCAAGAGCAAAGCCAACTCCCCTCTTTCTCAGAAGAACAGAGGATCAAAGAGGTTTACCCGTTTGCCGAAAAGCTTGTCAGAGAAATCAGAGCAACCAATGCCACCCCCCTTCTCTTCCTAACCTGGGGGCGTAAATTTGGAGACAGGCAAAATGTTCCTGATGATACCCGCAACAAAATGCAGACCCGCTTGCTGGAGGGCTATCGGAATATGGCTAAGATCACTTCTTCACAAATTGTACCGATTGGTCTTGCCTGGGAGGCCGTCAGTTCCACAGATATGGGGGTCGACTTATACACCAGCGATGGAAGCCATCCCAATCAAAATGGCGTATTTCTGTCTGCTGCTGTATTTGTTTCCCATTTGATAAAATCACCTCAGCTAAACACCTCAAATATCAATGGTATCTCTAAGGAAACAGCTGAACTTCTTCTACAACAGGCTGGTTCACTGAAATTCAAGCAGTAATCCAGCGTAAGACTTTATGTTAGAGTCTACCCAAACTGAATTAACTCTACAGCCGTACAACCCACTTCAACAAAAGTTACCATTAGCCCTCTATCAGGGAGTCGCTGACTAATTTCTTCGTGCTCCTGGCTTTCAGGGCGGTTTATAATCAAGGCGCGGATACGAGAAATAGGGCAGCTGCCGCATTAGCCTACAAGCCAGCGAAAAACATTTCAAAAAAGACATATCGTTGGGCAAGAAACTATTCCTACTATAGTTAAATACCATTCCTGGCACACACGCTTTAAGCAACGGCGCGTCCAGACAGCAGGCTGGTGCTGTCTTAGTTTATTATATTTCTTAGCTAAATACAGGCACATCTTCATGGATATTCGTCCAAAGCGCTTTTTCTGGTGTATATACTTGAATCTGTGGTGCCAACACATCCGTGTAATTTTCAATCAAGCCTAGTGGTAATACCAAGTCATCAGGAAAGTGCTTGCCATTCATAAGATGCGTTGGCGACCCACAGGAAGAGCAAAAATTTTTATGGGAAAGCTCCGTAGCTTGATAACGAACAATGGCTTCTTCCCCTTTAAGCAATAAGAACTGCTCTTTTGGAACTATGACATAAGTACTGTGATCTGAGCCTTGTAATTTTCTACACATAGAGCAATGGCATTTCACCACTGTCTTAACTGGAAGATCAAATTCCCAAGACACTGAACCACAATGACAACTTCCTTTTACTTTACTCACCTAATTATCCCCATGAAATAGTAGTGGTAGCACTGTAGTGCTCTAATCCTTTCGGACACTTCGTTAAGCACATTCCTATTTGTCTTCATTATGTCGACAATACAGTGCCACCCCAATTTAAAACCAACGTATAAACTCTTGATCAACGCTGGAAAACCTAAATAAGTAGCTCTCATCGCATGTACAAGAAAGCAGCTTACCACCTTGAACACCATGGTAAAAACAATACATACTGAAATTAGGAAATGGCTTAAGGCTTGACAAAAAACCATAGCCACTTGTTATATTTCATTTTTCCTTTACAACTGGGATTAGAATTTCCAAAATGGAATCAGGATTTTGTGGACCAAGAAACCTTTGATCATAGCGCTCCAAATCGTAGGGGCCAGCTTGCACATAACCTGATTGCGGCAACCATTCTTTGTAGATTGATTGGAATAAATTACCTAGTTTCGGTGATATAGCGCCTTTGTACTCAAATACCGCATATTCGTTTTCTGGTAAAAGCTTGGCGGACATTTGCATAGGTAGATTTTCAAAAGAGCTAACTTGAAAAGCTGCCATGTAAAACCACTTGCCTTTTGACTGCATTTCCTTCGTGTAGGTATCAATACCGTAAGACACCGGATCATTAATTCTATCAGGCGCTTCCAAGTAGTTCGACCTCAGTACCTCCCACATTTCAGGAGGCCCTCCACTTTCTACATCCCCAAATGTCTCTACCCCAGCGAGCAGTAACTTGTCCAATTTAGTGAATTTCGCATTCATGACTAGCCCTCAATTTTATAAAGAAACACAACGAAGTTAGATATGCGGAATCATGAAGAAAGTTGATCATGCCTTTGCGCAAGCAAAGATAGTGACAACTTTTAGATTTTTCGCATCATCGAATTATTATTTGTTGCTCGTGGCACTATGCACTAATTCACTACGAATATCTTTCTACTTAATACCTACCAAAACTCAGAGAACAGAATTGCCAGCACTAGGAGGTTTGCGACTTTACTTCGAAGCTTAAACGAAGGTCGAACCGTTGACTATGGGGTTTCCCGTCAATGCTGTTTTTTCATACAGAACGACAACTAAAGCCTGCTATTATTAATTAAAACTCAACGAAACCTGAGCGAGCGACCAATAACATTTAAATTTATATGGTGGCCTCCACAACTACTATTTCCCTGCTCACCATCTCGGAACAATCTCTACGCCAACCTGGAAAAACCCCCTTTAAAGTCAGCCAGTTACACAATCTTGATACGATCATGCAAACTAGAAAAATGGTCACTGTGACCACTGTCCGGAATATCCCATTAAACACAACTCATTGTATTTCCAGACTTTTTAGGGAAAGTCTCTGCTCTGTAAAAATAACGGTTACGATGACCGAATTTTCTAGCGGTATCCAATCATTTTTTGGATATACCGCTTTTGGGGCACCCATCAAATAGGAAGTAATTAAGACTTCTCCAAGTGGAGTTGTTATAGAAATATAGCCCCAAAATAACCTAATTGGATTTTATTCGGTTTTATTTGATCTCAAAGCTACGCTATATCGGTCGATATTTATTGGCGTATTTGACTTTGATTAGGCAAGCTGCGATGAGCCCAAATGGCCCAAGAATCTCCTAAAGAAACCCACCCCATCCAAAGAGAACGGTAGCGTGACCTAAGAGTAAGTAAAAGGCACTGACAAGCTGCAGCAACACCAGCGGCCACTAAGCTTTTCCTTCTTATAAAACCTCACCAAGCCTTAAAGCTAGAAATTAACGGGGGAAATGCGCTAATCTCCTTCAGTGAAAGATAAATAAAAAAAAGCCCCGCTAATGCGGGGCTTTTTTGTTGGCTAGGCTTAAAGGCCGGCTTACATCATGCCGCCCATACCGCCCATGCCACCCATACCGCTCATGTCAGGAGCAGCCGGCTTGTCTTCCGGAATCTCCGCAACCATGGCTTCGGTGGTGATCATCAGACCAGCAATAGAAGCTGCCGCTTGCAGTGCAGAACGGGTCACTTTAGCAGGGTCCAAGATACCCATTTCCAGCATGTCACCGTACTCGCCAGTAGCAGCGTTGTAACCGAAGTTGCCTTCGCCTTGCTTGATCTTATCAACAACTACAGAAGCTTCATCACCAGCGTTGGCAACGATTTGACGCAGAGGCATTTCCATAGCGCGCAGGGCTGCAGCAATGCCGTGGTTCTGGTCTTCGTTGTCGCCAGTTACAGAGATAGCCTGAGTAGCGCGAACCAGAGCGGTACCACCGCCAGGTACTACGCCTTCCTCTACTGCAGCGCGGGTAGCGTGCAGAGCGTCTTCTACGCGAGCTTTCTTCTCTTTCATTTCCACTTCAGTAGCGGCACCTACCTTGATTACTGCAACACCGCCAGCCAGTTTGGCTACGCGCTCTTGCAGCTTCTCTTTGTCGTAATCGGAAGAGGATTCTTCGATCTGTGCACGGATCTGGCCAACGCGAGCTTCGATGTCTTTAACATCACCAGCGCCATCAACGATTACAGTGTTTTCTTTGGACAGGGTTACACGCTTAGCAGTACCCAGGTGCTCCAGAGTAGTACCTTCTAGCTCCAGACCAACTTCTTCAGAAATTACGGTGCCGCCAGTCAGGATAGCGATGTCCTGCAGCATGGCTTTACGACGGTCGCCGAAGCCAGGAGCTTTAACAGCAGCAACTTTAACGATGCCGCGCATGCTGTTTACAACCAGAGTTGCCAGCGCTTCGCCTTCTACGTCTTCAGCGATGATCAGCAGCGGCTTGGAAGCCTTAGCTACTTGCTCCAGCAGGGGCAGCAGGTCGCGGATGTTGGAGATTTTCTTGTCTACCAGCAGGATGAAAGGGCTATCCAGCTCAGCAGTCATGTTCTCTTGGTTGGTGATGAAGTAAGGAGACAGGTAGCCGCGGTCGAACTGCATACCTTCTACTACGTCCAGCTCGTTTTCCAGGCCAGAACCTTCTTCAACAGTGATAACGCCTTCTTTGCCCACTTTTTCCATGGCTTCGGCGATGATGGTACCAACGCTCTCGTCGCTGTTAGCGGAGATAGTACCTACCTGGGCGATAGACTTGGTGTCAGCACATGGAGTGGACAGGCCAGCGATGTGATCAACAGCAGCGGTTACCGCTTTGTCGATACCGCGCTTCAGGTCCATCGGGTTGAAGCCAGCGGCTACGGATTTCAGGCCTTCGGTTACGATAGCCTGGGCCAGAACGGTAGCAGTGGTGGTGCCATCACCAGCGGTGTCGGAAGCTTTAGAAGCTACTTCCTTCACCATCTGTGCGCCCATATTTTCGAACTTGTCTTTCAGTTCGATTTCTTTCGCTACGGACACACCGTCTTTGGTTACGGTAGGAGCGCCGAAGGACTTGTCCAGAACTACATTGCGGCCTTTAGGACCCAGGGTAGTTTTAACGGCATCTGCCAGGATATTTACGCCTTTCAGCATTTTCTGACGAGCGTCGTCACCGAAAATTACGTCTTTAGCTGCCATGATTCTTATTCCTCAAATTCTTTTTGCGAGTAAAGTTAAAGGCGGGATTAGCCTTCCAACACGCCGTAGATGTCACCTTCGCTCATGATGATCAGCTCTTCGCCTTCCACCTTGAGGGTATTGCTGTCGGCGTAGCGACCAAATACAACAGTGTCACCCACCTTGACTGACAATGCGCGAACGTCGCCATTGTCCAGCTGCTTGCCCTCACCCACGGCTACCACTTCACCTTGGTTTGGCTTTTCTTTGGCAGCGCCTGGCAGCACGATACCGCCGGCTGACATCGCTTCTTCTTCCTTACGGCGTACTACGACGCGGTCGTGTAAAGGACGAATTTTCATGGATAAGCTCTCCATTGAGTCGTTTTAAGGTTTTCCAACATTGGCGGTACTGATCTTAAAGACCAGTACCCTCACCCCTCCCTGATTACCAGAGGCGGGGCTTAATTCTCAGTTGATCCCTATCTATGGGCACGAGAATGGATTTCAACACTCTTCAGTGAAAAAACTATAAAAGTGCCGAATCAGCTTCAAAAATGTGCACTATTTAACCAAATCAGTGCTTGGGACGCTTGTCGTCCACGGAGTTCTGCTCATCTCGTGAGTACTCCCCTTCGATGGTGTCGGGATCAGGCTTAGAGGAATGGGGTTGGTGTGGGCCACCTGGGCGCACAATAGTGATGTGGCGCAACAGTCTCCCCAGAAGTAGCTGGCGCAAACCTGGTATCAGGCACGCAAAGCCGATGGCGTCGGTGATAAATCCAGGAGTCAGGAGTAGCGCCCCCCCAACTGCGAGAAAGATGCCCTCCACCATCTCTTGAGCAGGGATATCTCCTGTGCGCATCTTCTCCTGAGCGCGCATGAAGGTGGATATTCCCTGGCGACGTAGGAGCGTCACACCAACGATGGCAGTCAAAAATACCAGGCCAATGGTGGGCAAGACGCCGATTTCACTCCCAACGGTGATCAGCACCCACAATTCAAGTACAGGTAGGACTATAAATAGAAGCAGTAGGGGACGCATAGAGAGAATTCCTGATCTAAAAGCCGCCATATGGTCGGAGGCTCGGGGCATTTTCGATATGCTGAAGTAAATGGAGTGGGGAGGCAAATTATTCAAGGGCGCCGAAATCAACCCCACAATAACCGGGAGAGAGGGAAGCTTAAATGGCAAGTGAGCAGCAGGACGCCATAGAGGTACCGGCCATTGGTCGCAGTCGTCACTTTGTTGATGAAATTTTAGCCGAAGCGGATATCCGTATAAACGGTGACCGCCCCTGGGACCTACAGCTCCACCGCGAGGAAGCTCTCGATGAGATTGTCGCCCGCCACAGTATAGGGCTGGGCGAGACCTATATGCGTGGGGACTGGGATGCCCAGGCCCTGGATCAGTTTATTTACCGTTTGCTGGACGCAGACCTGGGCCGCCACATTAGTAACTGGCGAAATGTCTGGCCTTACTTGCGCAGCTACCTGATCAACTTACAGAGCCGGCGCCGCGCTTTTGAGGTCGGTGAACACCACTACGATCTGGGTAATGAATTCTACGCCGCCATGCTGGATAGCCGTCTGACCTATAGTTGCGGTTATTGGAAGGAGGCCCAAACCCTGGATGAGGCGCAGGAGGCAAAGCTCGACCTAATTTGCCGCAAATTACAGCTGGAACCGGGCATGAAGCTACTGGATATCGGTTGCGGCTGGGGCAGCCTGATCGGTTATGCCGCACAGAAATACCAGGTGGAGTGCGTAGGAGTGACGATATCTCGGGAACAGAGGGCCTATGTTGCTGAACGCTATGCCAATTTGCCGGTCACTGTTCACTTACAGGATTATCGGATACTCGATGAACCCTTCGACCGTATTGCCAGTGTCGGTATGTTTGAACATGTGGGACACAAAAATCATCGAGAATTCATGCAGGTCGCAAAACGCTGTCTGAAAAAAGATGGTGTTTTCCTGCTCCATACGATTGGCAAAGCCAAACCTGCCCACACAGACCCCTGGACTGAAAAATACATATTCCCCAACGGAGAAATACCGGCAGCCAGTCAAATCACCCGAGCTGCTCAAGGGCTGCTGACTCTTGAGGATCTGCATAATTTGGGCCCCGATTACGACAAAACCCTAATGGCCTGGCACGAAAACTTTGAACGCAATTGGCCTCGTTTTGCGGACCGCTACGGCCGGCGGTTTTATCGTATGTGGCGCTACTATCTACTGATATCCGCAGCTTCATTTAGAGTTCGCAGAATGCAACTGTGGCAGTGGATGATGTCAAACGACAGACTTGGCGGTGTAGAACGCATATGCTAGTGCAGTTACTCACAACCTCAAAACACTAGATATCATCACGCTGATGCTTTGAAACTGTGGAGTACGAAGTTTCCCTGTAGTGACTACATTGCTATTAGCAAGCAATGAAACACTGGCGCAGATATGTGAATCCGCCAATTTTTCACAGGTTTGCGCCGGTTCATGGCCGAAGACGATACATGCTTCTGCCATATTGACCCGTTAACTTGTTATTCGGGTTAATAATTACCGGGACTTGCTTTTGCAGCCTAACTACTTTTTGAAGTATTTATATTTCAGTAACTTTTAGGGAGCCTTTGAATAATACCGTAGTGCCACTTATCAGCTCTTACAAAAGGCTGCGGCCATTCGCTGCATACTGCACCTAACATCTGGAGCCCTCAAATCCCGCAAAGATATTACGAAATTATTCAGAGACTCCCTGGAATTGTGTTTGAGATAAAACAAAAAAGGGTGAACTTTGTTCACCCTTTTTATTGATTAATCAGCTTATCCGCTAGATACGCGCACCGCCATCAACATCCAGGACACGACCGGTAACGTAGTCATTTTCCAGGATAAACTTCACTGTCGAGGCGATTTCTTCCTGCTCACCCAAGCGGCGCAGGGGCACCTGTTTCACCAGGGACTCCAAAATTTCCGGGCGCATCTGTGCAACCATATCGGTACCGATAAAGCCTGGGGCAATCGCGGCAACACGTACACCATAGCGGGCCAATTCTCGCGCCCAGGTTACAGTCATGGCGGCTACACCAGCCTTACTCGCTGAGTAGTTTGTCTGGCCCATATTACCTGCACGGGAAAGGCTGGAGATATTCACCATCACGCCACCCTTTCCGCTTTCGGCCATAATTCCCGCTGCAGCACGACCACAGAGAAATACGCCTGTCAGGTTCACATCAATCACGGACTGCCACTGTGACAGGGACATCCGATCGGTAACCTTGCCCTCTTTACACTTAAGTAACATGCCATCGCGCATAATACCGGCATTATTGATCAACACCTGCAAGCCACCGAAATCTTCAGCGATCTGGACAAAGCCCTTATCTACTTCTTCCTCTTTAGCGACATTGAACAGGTAACTGCGGGCCTCTGCACCGAACTTTTCGCAAGAAGAAACAGTCTCCCCCAACCCCTCTTCGTTGACATCGATCAACGCCAAGCGGGCTCCGCACTCGGCCAAGTAAACGGCCATGGCTCGTCCCAACCCTTGGCCTGCACCAGTTATCGCCACAATGCTGCCGGCAATCTGCATCTTGAACTCCTCATCTAGAATTTTTAAATTTTATTTCTTTAGTGTCTGCACGCCGGGCATACAGGTAAGTATGCGGCTGAGGCTTTACCACTGATAACCGACACCAACGGTTATCTTGGTATCTTCTTTCTCACTTTCCAATGATGGTGTGTTGTCGTACTGCCACTGGTAACCAATTTCCATCAATACGCCTTCAACTAAAGGGGTACGCACCCCCACCTTGGCGTTCGCCTGGTAGTCATCACTGTGATCAAAAGACTGCAGGGTTTCCTGATCAAAATAGATTTCCGGCCCCAGGGAGAACTTATAGCGATAATTGAGTGCGACCCGGCCTGCCACGTATTGATCGTCCTGATCTTCACTCAGTTCCGCATCAATAAAGTCTTCCTTCAAACTACTGACACCACCTTCCAGTGAAAATGCGGTTTTGTCTGTGTCGTAAAACAGGTAACCGAGACCCAGACCCATAGTGGTACCCAAGTCTAAATTTCGCGCCTCCTCATGCTCCAGGGCCGTGTTTGCCGCGGCAAACCACTTCTCCGCGAAAATCCAGCGCAGGTCATATGTCAGTCGATACTTTTCCAGGGCGCCATCGTCTTCACTTTCCTGGTTCTGATAGAGGGCACCTATCAAATGATGAAAATCCCCGTGACGCATATCCAAATTGACATTGGCATCCAGGTCCTCGCGCTCACGGTTACCAGATTCAATTACTCCGCCCGCACTCACGTTGCCATGGAATACCATCGGGTTACTGACAAAGTGGGGGTAGGGCTCCGCACGCTCCACCCCAGGAAAGTCAATAAGCCAGCCACCACCCTCCTCGCAATAAAGTTCCCACTGTTCCTGGTGATGTCCAGCGAGGGTGCAGGGCTCGTCACGTCCGGCTACTTTAAGGTCGGTATCCACATCCATAGATACCACCTTGGATTTATCCACCTTAACCTCACCAAAGGTTTCGGATTTCCATACCACTTGGTTTGAGTCCACCAGTACCAGCTCCCCTTGAATGCGATCGCCATTCTCGAGAGTGAGTACCCCTGCATAAACCTGCAAGGGGGCGAGACAGAAGAGAGTTCGCGCAAAAATTCTAGAAAAGTGTGTCGTTAAAACCACAGAAGAACCTTGAGTTTCTGAGTGAGCTTACGGAGAAAAGCATCAAAAAAGCCCAGTGCAAAGGGCAATAATGCCACAACTGTCAAAAATGTGGCACGCCATCACTACCGATCTGTACTTTTGCCACTTGATGACCGGCTTTTATAAGTGGCAAGTTATAGCCTACTCGCAGCGAAATACGGCAAACTTGCGCCTAAATCTGATAACCAAGTGAAAAATGAGGTTTTTGTGGCAATCACGCCCGCTTCAGTCCATACGAAATCTCCCGACAGCGCTCTCGCCCGAATATGCAAGGTTCTGGCCTCAATCCCATGTGGACAGGTAGTCACGTACGGCGATCTAGCAGAGATGGCCGGCTATCCAAAAGCTGCCCGACTTGCAGGTCAAGTATTGAGGAAACTTCCCAAGGACACAAAGCTTCCCTGGCACAGGGTAATCAATGCCCAGGGGCGGATCTCGCTGCCTGAGCCTGGCGCTTCCCGCCAGCGTCAACGACTAGAAAATGAGGGCATCACTTTGCTAAAGGGGCGTGTGGATATGGCCAGGTACCGCTGGAAGCCCTGAGCGCAACCAATCCTTAAACCAGCTTTCCCAGCCGACCAGTTAACAGGCACTAGAAGGCTTAAGCTTCTTCAGCGACATCGCCATTCCAGGGAGCAACATAGAAAAGTAGCAGCATCCCCGGAACCGCTAGTGCAGCGCACAAGAGGAAAAAGTTGGTCCACCCCATAGATTCAACCAGAAAACCTGTGGAGGCATTAGCGAAAGTCCTGGGCAGGGAGGTCAGTGCAGTAAACAAGGCAAACTGGGTAGCAGTGTGTAATTTACTGGTAGTGCGCGCAATAAAAGCAATAAATACAGCCGTTCCCAAGCCAACTCCCAGATACTCAAAGGCAATCACTATTGCGAGTAACCAAAGGCTCGGCTTAAAACCCGGTGTTCCAACCAAGTCTCCATTCGCTTCCGATAAAATCATAAAACCGAAGATGGACACAAGCTGAATAACGCCAAATATCCACAGGCACTTGTTGATACCGATGCGGACCATCAAAAGCCCACCGAGAAAACCGCCAATCACCGCCGGCCAAAGCCCGGCATTCTTTGCCACTATCCCGATATCCGTATTGGTATACCCCATATCCAAATAGTACGGAGTCGCCAGCGCCGTCGCCATATTGTCGCCGAGCTTATATAGGAACATAAAAGAGAGCACTAGCAATGCATGCTTAACCCCGCTGCGGTTAAAAAACTCCACAAACGGCAAAACGATGGCGTCGCGCAAAGTTCTCGGGGGAGCCGCAGGGTGTTGGGGTTCGGAGACCATCAGCGTCATAAAAACGGCTACCAACATAAAGGCTGCAGTGATCCAGAAAACCTGACTCCAGGCTAAGTGATCCGACAGTATCAGGCTGAGCGACCCGGGAATCAGGCCGGAAACCCGGTAGGCATTGGCATGAAAGGAGTTCCCTAGCCCCAGTTCATGATCCGGCAGTATTTCCCGCCGAAAGGCATCCAGAACAATATCCTGGCTGGCACTAAAAAAAGCGACGCCAAAGCACAGGGCGGCGATCGTCAAAATATTAAATTGAGGATTAAACATTCCCAGCCCGCCGATAAAGACTATCAGCAGGAGTTGCATCACCAGCATCCAGCCGCGACGACGCCCCAAAATTGGGAAAGCATAGCGCTCCATCAACGGCGCCCAAAGAAATTTCCAAGTATAAGGAAGTCCCAGCAGGGCAAAAATGCCGATAGTCGCCAAATCCACACCCTCGGAGCGCAGCCAGGCAGGTACCAGCTGAATCAGCACAAAAAGCGGCATCCCCGAGGAAAAACCTGTACCGATACAGATCAGCATGCGCCGGTTGAATACCGCTTCCCTGACTGTTTCGTGGGCCATAATCTGTCGCTTTTATTTACTGATTATCGTTCCGGGGAGTGCACTTTGCTTATAGTCCCGGCTAGTTACTCAAAGCGTTTGCAGGCCTGCAGCGAAAAGGTAAAGACAACGGCCAAACGCCCCAGGGAGAGCAAGTTTCTCCGATACAACCACCATAGTCTTTAGACAGGGACATTGCCCGGGGAGGCGTAATTATCAATAAGGAATAGAGGTTAAGCGGAACTCGCGGAAATCCCTTTTATTACAAGACCTGAAATCCGGCGAAGAGGGTACTTCGAGAAGAGTAGGCAACAAGGTGCGAAGGCCCTACTTACGTAGGGCGTGAATCGGGCTGAGGCTCTTCCCGACGCCATTCACGCTGCTCGCGCCTCCAGAAATAGATAGAAAGCAATATGGCTGGCAGCCCCATTAGCGCCGCGTAAATAAAGAACTGAGCATAACCCTGGGCATCAACCACCATGCCTGAAAAGCCACTAATAAATTTGCCAGGCAGGGTCATCAGAGAACTAAACAGAGCATACTGGGTGGCGGTATAGGCCTTATTAGCAAGACTGGAAAGGTAAGCGACAAGCACGGCATTAGCCATCCCTCCGCTGATATTGTCAGCACTGATCACCAGCGCAAGCCAAGCTTTATCCGGGCCTATCAGCGCAAGCTGGGCAAATAGGAGATTCGTACACGCGACCATCACTGCGCCGAGTATTAATGGGCGAAGCACACCATAGCGAACAACTAAAACCCCACCGAGAAAGGAGCCGATAATGGTACAGAAAAATCCAAACAGCTTACTGATTTCCGCGATTTCTGTTTTGGTAAAGCCCAAATCCAAGTAGAACGGGTTCGCCATTATCCCCATCGCAATATCGCTAAGGCGGAAAATACCGATAAAAAGTAACAATACCAACGCAAAGCGGCCATTGCGTTTGAAAAACTCAACAAATGGGCAGACCACGGCCCGAATAAACCACTGCTTCAGGCGGCTGTGCTTCCCCTTGCCCAACAAGCGTTCGGCCCACTCGTTTTGTAATTCATCCGCTTCCTTGCTCACTTTGCTGTGATCGGGTTCCGCAATAACCAGGCAGGTAAGAACCCCTACCCCCATCAGGGCGGCCATCACCAGATAGGCACCTGACCAGCTGAAAATATCCGCAATAAACAGAGCCCCAGCCCCGGCAATCAACATTGCTACCCGGTAACCAAATACATAGTTAGCAGCCATAGCACCCTGGTAGTCTTCATCCATGGCTTCTATTCGATAGGCGTCAATTGCCACATCCTGTGAAGCCGAACAGAAGGCTACCCATAAGGCGAGCAGAGCCACTTCCATCAGTGATTGCTGTGGGTTAACGCTGGCCATACCCACCAGCCCGATAGCAATACCCACCTGAGATACCAGCATCCAACCACGGCGTTTGCCTAACCTGTCAGTGAAGAAAGGCAGACGCAGTTGATCAATAATTGGAGCCCAAAGCACTTTTATCGAAAAAGTAATTCCCACCCAGGCGAAGAAACCAATAGCTGTGCGACTTACACCAAAATCTCGCAGCCAGGCGGTCAGGGTAGAAAAGACCAGCAGAAGCGGTAGACCGGCAGAAAAGCCAAGAAAAAACATGGTGAGTACGCGGGGCTTTAGATAAGCCTTTAGCGCTTGGCCCCATGTCAGTTGCTGCTGCGACATATCCAACTTTCCCCTTTGGGCGGGTTAATCCACCAATACGAATTAGCGCAGGCAATTCGCCTACGGTTCGAGCAATAGTTAAAGATTACTTAACTCAGTGGCCCCACAGAACCTCAAGTTCTGCTTCTGCCAGCTTATTCGCATTCACATTAAAGCCCACTTTGGCGGGAGAAGAATTTTCATCCAGTGGCAGTGAATCCACTTTCAAAGCATACACGCGGAAGCGATAGCGATGGTCACCGTGCCCCTTAGGTGGACAGGCACCGCCATATCCAGGGTTTCCATAGTCATTGCGCCCCTGAACAGCTTCCGGAATGAGGCCATTTTTCAGGTCGCCGGCGCCCTCGGGCAGGCTGGTGACATCTGCGGGAATATTAAATACCACCCAGTGCCACCATCCACTGCCAGTGGGGGCATCCGGATCATAAACTGTAACTGCATAGCTCTTGGTACCCTCTGGGGCACCCTCCCAGCTTAGCTGGGGAGAGATGTTTTCCCCTCCACATCCGGCATACACATGGGTCAATGGCATTTTTTGGCCAGGCTTCAATGAGGTCGAAGAGAGTGTCAGCTGCCCGGCCTGAGAGGCGACAGCCGCCAACGAAAATACTGATGCTACGAAATAATTGGCCAGCTTGCGGTAATTCACGCGACGAAATACAAAGTTCATATCCAACATGCTCATTGTTCCTTTTCCACACCGGCCAGCAGCTTTGAGACTTTGCTCACATCCATATTACCGCCGGTCAATACAACCGCGACATTCTTATTGCGGAAACGGGCTCCATGCTCAAGCACAGCGGCAAGTCCCACTGCCGCAGATGGCTCAACCATTTGCTTGGTGCGAGTCCACAATAGTTCCATAGCCCGCACAATACCATTTTCTGAAACTGTCACAATATCCCGCACGGTACGGCGAATTATCTTATAGTTCCTGCGTCCGAGCGTTGTGCGAAGTCCATCCGCAATGGTATGCGGCTCCTGGGTAGTGATATGCACACCGCCACGCAGTGACCTTTGGGCATCGTCCGCACCGGCGGGTTCGGCGCCAATAACCAGAATATCTGGAGCCAGTGCGGCCATAGCCAGGCCAATCCCGGCGAGCAGACCGCCGCCGCCGACAGGAGCCACAATCACGTCAGGGGTAATGCCATGCTCCCGGCACTGTTGAACAATTTCCACAGCAACCGTGCCCTGCCCGGCAATAATCCGGCTGTCATCGTAGGGCGGTACTATATGAGCACCTGTTTCCTGTACCACCTTTTGCAGTGCCGCTTCACGATCTGCCAGACTAGGACCACAAGTAACTATTTTCGCACCATAGCCCTCAACAGCCACGCGTTTGGTTTCAGGCGCAGTTTCCGGCATAACGACAATGCAGGGTAAACCTCGCTCCGCTGCAGCCCATGCCAGCGCGGCACCGTGGTTGCCAGAGGAGTGGGTAGCCACGAGTTCAGTCCCTTGAGGCAGGAGAGAAAGCGCATTGGTAGCGCCGCGCGCTTTAAATGCGCCCACTTTTTGCAGGTGCTCGCACTTGAACCAGAGATTGGCTCCCCCCAACTGGTCAAGCAGTTGGGAGCGTATCAGGGGAGTTCGATGGACGGTTCCAGAGACGGTTTGTGCAGCACATAAAACATCGGCACTGGTTGGCAAATCATTGCGATCCGGGGGCATGGCTCTGTTAGTCTTTTCAATTTATTGCCGAATGTACCAATTCATCGCCCCTAAAAACCAGCAAAATTCCCTTTTCTCCGAAACTTGCTGTGAAATGGTTGCTGTACTATCGCTGTAACATTTTTAACCACTTGTATTTTCGATTGGTATAAGGCGCATACCGCAGGTCGACATCCAGGATATTTTTGCGTTTCATCACCGCCTTGTAATGACTGAATGTTTTGAAACCATGCTCCCCGTGGTAACAGCCGATGCCGCTCGCCCCTACCCCACCAAATGGCAGGTCCTGGGCCAGCATAAACATCATACAGTCATTCACACAGGCATTGCCCGAGCTGCAGAGGGAAAGAATTCTATCGGCAATGGCATCACTTCGGGTAAAAATATACAGTGCGAGCGGCTTCTCACGCTCATTGACAAACTCCTCTACCTTGCCAAATTCCTCCAGTTCTACCACTGGCAGCAAGGGCCCAAAAATTTCCTCCTGCATCACCGGTGAATCCAGGTTGACACAGCGCATCAGGGTTGGCGCCATGTAACACTCACCGGCATCCACCTCGCCGCCAAAGATTACTTCGCCATCACCGAGTAGATCTGCCAGGCGCAAAGTATGCTGACTATTCACTATACGCCCATAGTCAGCACTCTGACGCGGATTTCTACCAAACATCTGTTGCACCGCCTTCGAGATTGCGGGAACAAGCCGGTCGGCAGTGTGCCTGGTGCATAGCACGTAATCCGGCGCGATGCAGGTCTGCCCGGCATTGGTAAATTTACCCCAGGCTATGCGCCGCGCCGCAGTTTCAATATCGGCATCATCGGCCACAATACAGGGGCTTTTACCCCCGAGCTCCAGGGTTACTGGAGTCAGATGCTTACTTGCGGCGCTCATAATAATCTTGCCAACCCTGCCACCGCCGGTGTACATGATGTGGTCCCAGCGCTGCTCCAACAAGCCGGTGGTTTCCGCCACCGCCCCTTCGACGCAAGCGAAAGCATCATTATCCAAGTAGCGAGGCAGCAGTTCTGCGATCAGGTGTGAGACTGCCGGTGACAATTCTGAGGGTTTTACCACTGCACAATTACCTGCCGCAATAACAGGTACCAATGGCGACAACAAAAGTTGTAGCGGATAGTTCCAGGCCCCAATGATTAATACGACGCCGAGAGGTTCCGGCTTTATGTAACTTTTCGCGGGCTGAGCCAACAGCGGGGAAGAAACCTTGCGCGGGCGCACCCATTTCTTGAGGTGCTTTAGGGTGTGATCGATATCATTGTAGAGGAAGGATATCTCGGTCAGGTAGGATTCCTGGGGGGCCTTATGTAAATCTTCGCGAAGGGCCTGTATAAAACGCGCTTCATTCTCAGTAAGCATCTTGCGTAGCTGAATTAACTGGCGGCGTCTCCAGGCCAACTCAGCAGTGCTGCCACTGCGGAAATAGGCCTTTAACCCAGCGACTAACGCCGCAGAGCCCCTGTCACTTGCAACACTGAGATCAGACAGCATCTGCGGTTCCACTGGTGAAACATTCAAACCCTACTTCCTCAAATGATTATATGTCGCCCCGCTCTCAGTGCGTCTCCGACAGTGCGGCAGCGGGCGCAATCATCTAGAAAGGTGGTTAAAAGTCAAGCACCTACCGGGAAATTTTTCCAAAATGCCGATCAGATAAAGAACTATTTGCCAAACTGCACTGCAACTACTACAGAAGTTCAGGCAAACAATACCGCCAGTGCAAGTACAGTAATCCACAACAATAAGGTTCTGGAGAGTAGTGACTGCAGCGCTTCGATTTCCGCGCCACACTGGCGCTGCGCCTGGGGAAGGTCTCCAGAGGCACTGCACTCACTCGCATCAATACCACCCAAAGCTCCCTCAAGATACGTTTCCAGAACTTGCACTGTATCCCGCTCTCGGCATATCAGGCATTGGCGCCAAGCCCGGTAACAACCGGCAAAATTGCCGACAATAGCAAGGCTAAGCCCCATGACACGGACCGGCAGCCATTCCAACAACCAGAGCCAACGGGCCCCAGCCGCCTCCCTTTCAGTGCCGCGGGCTTTTTCCGCATACAGGGCACTCAAGCGAAACAGCAGTGCACCGGGAATTCCCAGAAGGATAAACCAGAAAAGTACAGCAAACAGACGCTCAAAAGCGCAGTAAGCAGCCCCGCGAAAGACCTGCGCGTGCAGGCCCTTACCATCGATGGGGGACTCATGAATCTCCTGTAACAGCGGGCCTGCGGCATATGTTGCGCCCTGTAAATCTCCCCGGTACCAGCTCCGCAGATAAGCGCTCAAGACATCGTTAAAATTACCGCGCCCGAGGCAATATAGTAATAGGGGCACCCCTAACAGGAGCACACCCAAGCCCCCAACTGCAGACTCTATAACTACCATCAGTATTGCCACTGCGAGAACCGGCGGCAGAATACTGACCCCAATTAGCAGGCGTACATCACTCTTTAACGCTGGTATCCGGGCAATTCGCGAGCACCACCTGTCAAACCAGCCATCGCGGTGCAGAGGCGCCCCAGATCCCCAGATTTGCACTAAGGCTAAAGTGAATAAGACAATTAACAGAGTCATAATGATATCGCGCCAGCCCAGTGGTAAAAAAGATATGCCGGCGAGGGACCGACAGCGGAAAAAAGCTGACCACCCCACCCATTGGCTAGTGGCGGCGTGCTTTTAGAGGGGGTAAACGGATACAATTGCGCCGCTATACTGCGTTGCCTATTCGGCAACCTTCTCGAGTTCCCCCCGATAGCGCTCCCAATCAAAACCGGGGCCTGGATCCAGTTTGCGCCCTGGTGCTATATCGGAGTGGCTGGCAATTCTATCCACTCCGATCGAAGGATAAGCCTGCATAATTGCCGCACTCACCTCCGCCAGGGAACGGTATTGGGCATCTGTGTAAATATCCGTATCCAAGCCTTCAAGTTCGATTCCAATTGAAAAATCATTGCAGTTACCGCGCCCCTTAAACTCCGATTTACCCGCGTGCCAGGCGCGCCTATCGAGCGGCACATACTGAGTGACGATACCGTCGCGGTCAATCAAGATATGCGCTGAAACCTGTAGAGCGGCGATCTCTGCAAAATAGGGGTGTGCATCAATATCCAGCTGCCCCAGGAAGAAAGCATCAATATAGGGACCACCGTACTGACCAGGCGGCAGACTAATACTATGGATCACCAAAAGATCCACAGGGCAGTCTTCAGGCCGGCTGTTGCAGTGAGGGCTGGGAACCCGACGCGCTCCGGATAACCAGCCGGAATCCACTTGGTATTTCAATCTGCGATCTCCACTCCAACGAACCACTACCCCGAACTGGCTCAGGGGCTTCAGCAGTTTCCATTTTATGGAAGCGTTGATCGATATGCCAACCGGTTTAGTGCAGTATCGCGACAGAAGTAATATCCCGGCAACACACTACCGGGAATATCGGAAGAGTTTCTTAAAACATTTAACGCTGTTCACTGCGCTTTTTCCGTACATTGCCAATAACGGATTGCAGAGCGCGCTCAAACAACATGCCATCATCCAGAGGCAGCAGTTGTGCGGAGCGAAGCGCATGAGCCAGTTCCAGGCGAGCGAACTCTGCCACCTTGGCACCATTGCGATTCACAAAAATAAACTGGTCAATGTCGCGGATCACGGCCGCCAGGCGGCAACGGAACTGCTCCTCTTCCGACCGTTTCAGCTCGAACCAGCTACCCTGAGCCAAACGGAAGGTCATTTGCCAGTGAGGGTCATCCTCTTCGAGTGGTACCAATCCCTCTTGCTCTGGAGAGATTGCTGCCACTTCAGCCTGAGCAACCGCCTGTTCCAGTTCCTCCATTTGAGGGACAGCCACTTCCTGTACCTCAACGCCCGCTTCAGTAACTGAATCGACATTCAGCTCAGCCACTGGTTGCGGATGACTATTCTCGGCCGTAATGACTTCGGGCTGCAGAGTCTCGGTAGTAATTTCCTGAGGAATTTCCGCTAGCTGCTCAGTTGCTGTGGCCGCCCTGACCTCACGTTCCACCTGCTCCTTAACCTGGCGCTCTCGCTCCTCGGTAAGGCGTTGCGCCAAAGCAAAGCGCTCGCGATAAACTTCCTTCAAGCCAGCAAACAGTGTGCGCGCCTCGAATGTGTTGTAGGACAGGGCTTCAACACCTTCGCGCAGATGCTCTTGTAAAACCGGCAGCAGGCTGAGAAGCTGTTTGCGGGAGTCCGGCATCGGCGCTTGAACACTCCATACCAGATCCCGTGCAGTGCGTACATCGCGGCTCCAAGCCTCGCTCTCGGTACCCTCCTTCACGCAGGTAAGGAACAGTACATTGTTCCAGACTTTTTGCAGCCAGTCCTGAACCACCGGCGGCAGGTCTCTCTCTGCCATCAGTGCATCCATTACCGCAGCCACACGTGCGCGCGCCGCCTGGGTTTTTGCTCGACCATCAGCCTCGTCTACAACTCGGCGCTCCAGCATTTCCGCCCGCTTGCGCTCACGAATAATAAATTCGCGCAGGGATTCCAGCAGCGAGGAAAAAATATTGATGTCCTGATCAAACTCGCTGAGAACCCGCTCAACAATCTGGGACACCTCGTTGTACAAGGGGTCAGATTCATACCTATCCGTCGCCTGCCAGCCAGTTGCTGCATCGGCGAGTTCGTTCAGCAGCTTGCGAGCGGGGTGTCCCCCTTTACTGAAAAAGGATTTATCGGCAATTGCAACCTTAAGCAACGGCAGCTGCAAACGGCCGAGTTGGGATTTTATCGGTGTGGCAAGGCTGCGGTCTTCAAGAATAAAGGAAAACAGCATCTCTACCAATTTGATGACATCACTGTCCACTTTTGCCAGCGAAGCCGCCTGGTTTTCCTCCACTAATCGCTGCTGCAACAAGTCACCGACATTCAGTAACTGAGCCGCGCCGGAATCCTGATAGTGGGCTCCGCTTTGCAGGGCACCCAGGTGAGTGAGCAGGTCTCCAGCTGGCATAGGCGCCATGCCAGCGGTGGCGGGCACCAATCCGGGTGCAAAGTGACCGTTAACCGGAACCCCCTGCGCAACCTGACCTGAGCCATCTGCAGCAGCACCAATACCAGCCGCTGACGCCGGTCCGACATTGCCGTTAACTGGGTTCCGTCCGCCTGGGTATACCGGGCGCTGCCGTGCCGCACGCTGTTGCTCACGCAGCGAGGGCAGCACCCCCTGCTCTACCAATAGCTGGTTGCAAAACTCGTAGAAGTCCCGCAGCTGCTGCATAACCGTCTGCTCAAATTTCTTCAGCAGTGTCAGGCGGGCGCGGATATAGAGGTCCAGTTCCTGGATTGCTTCCACAAATGCATCGCAGATAACATCCGGCCCGAGAGGATTGTTCTTGTCGTAAACCTTTACAGCGTAGAGAGTATCCAGGCGCAGGCACAGTTCGGTGAGTGGCTCAGCAAAATCGCGCTTGGCGTTGGCGACCATAGTATCTGCAGCCACCAACTGTTCCAGGTCATCATTGTGTACCAGGGACAAGTTGTCAGAGGCGAAAGAGGGCTCGGCTTGCTCTTCCTGGCGGAGCTGAAAGGCGCGCTGTACATTGCTAACAAAGCGCTCTGCGATATTGCGGCGCTCGACCCTCAGCAGGCGCAGCGCCTGAAACAGGCCATCCTGCTCCTCCTGGCCGTGGGCCCGTTCCGCCATCGCGAAGAGTGAATCGTCCACCTTTCCAAACAGCGCTTTCACACGCTCGAATAGCTGAACACTGGCTTTTTCCTTCAACAATGCAACCGTCGAAGGCAGGACCGCGGGCTTGCCCGCAGAGACACTATGTCGACCCACACCTTTCTCTGAAAGAGAAACTACCTTGCTGGATTCACTCATTTCCAAGAGGTCCTTCGCATACCGTCCGGCGTTTTGCGCACTTGCTGTTTGAAAGCCTGCCGGCCGGGTAAGCCGCAGAAACTAACCAAATCTTACTGGTTGCCTTGCTGTCACCTTCCATAGAGGTTATCCACAAAGCTTTAAAAACCACGCGGGTGCGCCTCTGACAAAATTCTCTCGATATAATGCCCCGCAAAACCGAATCACTTTATGATTTTGCTCAGGTTTTAAGCGCATTAGTGCAGTCGATTTGACTAGCAAATTCGGCGACCACTCCCGCAGAGAGCGATACTCTCACGCCATTGATTCTACTCGCGTTAGCAGTCCTATTTACACACTTTAGCGACATATTTGAGACGCTTGTCACAGCGAAATGTGGGGGCAGCTGCTAACTGCGAAATAAGCGCCATGTACTTGGGAAGATTACCAGCGCGACCCAAACCCAGCCCGTTTTGGTAAACTGCCGGCGCGTTTATATTGAGGCCCCCCAATGCACCCACAAGACTCCGCCATCCCGAATATCATGACCGACCTGGAAAGAGCCGTGCGTATTGCACTTGACGAGGATGTCGGTAGTGGCGATATCACCGCACAGTTAATTCCCGCGGAGCGTATTGCCCATGCCCACGTTATCACCCGTGAAAGTTGCACAATAAGCGGACGCGCCTGGGTGGACGAGGTCTTTCGCCAGCTGGACCCTAACCTGCAGGTTAGATGGCACTTTGAAGATGGCGACACAGCCGAAGCCGACTCGATACTGTTCGAGCTGGAGGGGAATGCCCGCGCGATACTCACCGGCGAACGCGCCGCCCTCAACTTCCTACAGACACTCTCAGGCACCGCCACAACCGCTGCAGAGTTTGCTGCACGCGCCGCTGGCACCGAAGTAAAAATCCTCGATACCCGTAAAACCATCCCTGGACTGCGTAGCGCACAGAAGTACGCAGTGCTCTGTGGGGGTTGCCACAATCACCGTATCGGCCTGTACGATGCCTTTCTGATCAAGGAAAACCATATCGCTGCGGCCGGCAGTATTGACAAAGCGGTGGCCCAGGCCAGAAACATCAAAGCCGATGCACTAGTGGAAGTTGAAGTGGAGACTATCGAGGAGTTACAGCAGGCCCTGAATAGTGGTGTCGACGTGATCATGCTTGATGAGTTTAATGATGCAGATACTCGCATTGCCCTATCACTAGCCAAAGGCAAGGCCAAGATAGAAATTTCCGGTAGCGTAGACCGGGACAGAATTCAGCAACTAGCCGCACTGGATGTGGATTATATCTCCTCTGGCAGCCTGACCAAGCACCTGCGTGCGATCGACCTGTCCCTGCGTATCAATCTGTAAAGGCTGGCCTGTATTTGAAGTTAGAAGTTAGTGCCGCCCTCCCCCTTCAGTGATGATGGTGGTGCCCCTGCTCTTCTACCTGCGAGGATTCCACCGCCTCCATTGCCCCATGGTCACTGTGATTGCCGTGCCCTCCATGACCGAGGGCACCCCAGATTGTCCAGAAACCAAACAGCAAAATCGCCGCGGCAAACCCCAAGCGAACGCCAGGTTTTTGCACAATATTACGGACCTGCACAGCCGTGGCACCTGTCGCCAACATGGCCGGCAAGGTGCCCAGGCCAAAGGCCAACATCGCCATGGCCGAACGCTCAGCGCTGCCCTGAGCGAGGGCAAAAGTCAGTGCGCTATACACCAATCCGCAAGGTAGCCAGCCCCACAGGGAACCGAGTGCAACGGCCTGCCCAGCTGAGCGCACTGGCAATAGCTTCTTCGAGAGCGGCTGTACATAGCGCCACAGGTAGCTGCCCCCTTTCTCCAGCCAAACCAAGCCACGCCAGATACCGGCCACATAAAGTGCCATCACAATCAGCATAATGCCCGCTGCAAAACGCAGTGGTGTCAGCGCCGGGATGACCGCCGCCCCCAGAGCACCAGCAAGAGCCCCCATCAACGTATAGCTACCCAGGCGACCCAATTGATAAGAGCCGAGCTGAATCCAGGCAGTCTGTCTACCTGGAACGGCCATTCCCAGGGCACCGGATATTCCACCGCACATACCGATACAGTGGCTGCTACCGAGGAAGCCGATAGTGAGCGCCGCCACCAGAAAACCCCAATCTCCCACCGGTTACTTCTCCCTATCCACATCAGCAATGGGTTGCTTTTGCGCATCATCCTCGAACAAAATTCTCCGTCCTTCCGTTTCCAAATCGTCGTATTGACCAGTATTTACCGCCCAGAAAAAGAGCTTGATCGCCAAGACTACAAACACCATCGCTATGGGGATCAGGAAATAGAGACTCTCCACCGTTCACTCCTCTCTCTTTTAATCCGCGAGGCCCGACTCAAGTCCGGACATCTGGCTGCCCGTGTTTTCAACTGGCACTTTGCCACGAGATAAACGCAGGGCATTGAACACCACCACCAGGGAGCTGACCGACATACCGATCGCCGCAGCCCAAGGGGCTACCAGTCCACAGACTGCCAGCGGTAATGCAATGGCGTTGTAACCCAGGGCCCAGGCGAGATTCTGGCGCACCACTTTGCGACACTTTCGCGACAGCGCAATCGCCTGGGGCAATACTTGCAGGTCGCCATTTAGCAAGATCGCATCGGCACGAGATTGAGCAAGATCGGCGGCGGACATCATCGCCACCGAGGCGTCGGCGCCAGACAGCACCGGAACATCATTAAGCCCATCCCCCACCATCAGGACCTTTTCATTTTCAGCTTGCAATTGCTTCATATGAGAAAGTTTGTCTTCTGGTGAAGCACCCGCACGGAAATGTGTAATGCCGGCTTTAAAGGCCAAACGCTGGACTTCGCTGGACTGGTCGCCGCTCAGTAATTCGACAGATAACCCGAGGTTACCTAATTGTCGCACCGCGTCTTGCGCCGTGTTACGCAATCTGTCGCCCAGAGCAATCCAGGCAATGGCTCCGCTCGTATCGGCGAGCAGCAACCACTGCCCTTCCCCACGCGGTGACGTTATTGGCTGAAGTACGGCGGCGAAATCCGCTCGCCCAAGGCGATAATCCAGCCCCTCAATACGCCCTTCCAAGCCGCAGCCGGTATGCACCTTGAGCTGGCTTGCCGTCAAGTTGCCACGCCAAGCACGAAATGCACGGGCCAAGGGGTGGTGAGTTTGGGACTCCAATGCGGCGGCCACATCCTTGACTCGCTGCTCGCTCCAGCCATCACGCAGCAACTCAATTTTCAGGATTCGCGGCTCACCGCGGGTCAAGGTGCCAGTTTTATCGAATACTACGCGACTAATACTGGGCAAAGTTTCCAGAAGATTGCCACCAGCGACCAATAATCCCAGTTGCTGCAAGCGCAGGGTGGCAGAAGCCAAGGCGGCAGGCGTGGCCAGCGACAGCGCACAAGGACAAGTTACAACCAGTACCGACAGAGCTACCCAAAAAGCCCGACCCGGTTCCAACTGCCACCAGACCGTGAAAGCGCCCAGAGCCGCAAGCAACACAACAGCAACAAAAACTCCAGCAACCCGATCAGCCAGAGCAACCTGGCTGGGTTTTTCCAACTGGGCGCGTTCTACCAGCCGCTCAATCGCTGACAGTCGTGTGGATTTGCCAGCGGCCGTCACTCTTACTACGAGACTGGAATCTCCATTAACGCTACCCGCGTAAACTGGGCTGCCCGCTGACTTCTGCTGCAGGGCGGACTCACCGCTGAGCAGTGACTCGTCGACGCCGCTTTCCCCTTCCAGCACTTCGCCATCCGCCGGCACCGTATCGCCAGGGCGCAGCAGGATCCGGTTACCTTCTTCCAGAGCCGCAACCGGCACATGAGCCACTTCGCTTCCTTCATACCTGGCCGCAGTCATCGGCAGAAGCTGGGCCAGACCGCCACTGGCGAGCCCCGCCCGATGGCGCGCCCGCATTTCAACGGCGCGCCCCAACAAGAGAAAGAAAGTGAACATGGAAATGGATTCGAAGTACACCTCACCAATACCAAAAACCGTGGCATAAAAGCTGGCGCCATAGGCCAGCCCGATGGCAAGAGATACAGGTACATCCATACTCAGATGGCGCGCGCGCAGGCTGCGCAGGGCTGCACTAAAGAACGGCCGCGCAGCGTAAAATACCACCGGAGTTGCTACCAGCAGGGAAACCCAGCGTAAGTAGTGTTCAAACTCCCCCACTCCACCACTGCCGCCACCGACATACAGGGCAATGGCGAACATCATCACC
Organism: Microbulbifer epialgicus; assembly: GCF_041447265.1. Lineage (NCBI taxonomy): Bacteria > Pseudomonadati > Pseudomonadota > Gammaproteobacteria > Cellvibrionales > Microbulbiferaceae > Microbulbifer > Microbulbifer epialgicus. Next base: position 36,206 of record NZ_JBGMEK010000015.1, on the reverse strand, counting down.
TGCATAGTGCCGAGTCCAGCAACTCCCAAGCGGCGTAATGCAGCGCGGTGTTCGGCCTGGATAACGTTTTCGCGGTTAGCAGCGGTGGCGGGCGCCGGCCGATAACCGATACGCTCCAGCTCCTCAAATAGTTGGCTGGGCCTGATCTTTTCTGGGTCAAAAACGATCTGTGCACGCTGGGTGCTGGCATTAACCGAGACCTTCTCAATACCAGTCAAGTGTCCAAGGTGTTTTTCAATAAGCCATACACAGGCTGCGCAGGTAATGCCAGCGATCAGTAGCGCCGCCATTTTATTGCCGTCATCCCAATCGTGAACAAACTGCTGCTGCACTTCGGGGAGATCGTAGGCAGTCCAGCGGTCGCGCGGCTGGGCCAGCTCCGGGCGTTCACTTTGCTTTTCCCGGTAACGATAGAAACCGTCCAGACCACCGGTAACAATCGCTGTCGCCACCGCCTCACAGCCGGGGCAGCACATATCCCGCGCAGCCCCTTCGATAACCACTGAATGGTTACTACCGGCGGGAACCGGGAGTCCGCAGTGATAACAGGGGGAAGAGGTCATCGACTCGCAGCGTTCAGGGGCGCCGCCTCACCGAGCTCGAAATTAATCTCGCCCTTGAGACGCCACTCCGCACTTTTGTGCTGCTCGGGATCGAGTTCAGGCATCAGGCGCAAGTACCAGCGGCTATTCAATTCAGTAGTTACAGATCCGGAATAGCGGCCCACAGATAACTGCGAAAGCACTATGTGCTGATCCAGGTCTTCCTCAACCGGATGGCTTAGAGTGAGCAGTAATTTCTCCGGGTAGTCGGTATTGCCATTCAGCTCAACAACCACGGTCTGATCCTCTCCGCGCTGGAACTGCACCATTGCCGCCAGCTGCAAAGCTTGAGCGCGCTGGTCCTGCTCGGCGGAAAAGTGGTACATGCGGCCATCTTTGTAATAGTTATCCGTAACCTTGTCGTCAGCATGGCGCACAGCCAGTGAGACTGTAATAGAGGACACTATCACCACTGCAATCAGCGGTGCCAAAACCATCCAGGCCCAGAATTCCCGATACCAGGGTTTCGACGTTGGTTCATTCATCGCGTTACCAAAAATTACCGTTTTGTGCAGAAAAGTCGAGCCCGCATGGGCGGGCTCGTACTTTGCAACGGGAACGGCGTCCCGTCTACTGCTTGGGACCAATAAATACTGTTCGATGCTTGTCGACCAGCTCCGGGTTATCAACAGCCTCCACTACGATATCAATATCGTGCTTACTCTCTTTCAGCTGCGCCTTGGGCACACTTACCCGGATTGGCACAGGGAAAATTTCTCCGGCCTTCAGGTAAATTTGACGCGGCTTGCGAACTGAGTAACTGTAGTCGGGATTACCTTCCACGCGGATCGTGAACTCGTGTGCCGCCTGATCCATATTGTTGATCTTCACGGTGTACACATTCTGTACTAGCCCCTGTGACACCCGGTACATGCGTGCACCACGGTCACGGGTGATCTCGGCCTCAATCGGGCTGCGCGTGGCCACCTGATGGGAAAACAGACCCATCATAGCCAACAGGACTACTGCATAACCAAACAAGCGCGGACGCAGGAAATTGGTCTTGCCTGTCTCCAACTCGTCTTCTGAGGTGAAGCGAATCAGGCCCCGGTCGTAGCCCATCTTATCCATGACGCTGTTACAGGCATCAACACATAGACCACAATTGATGCATTCATACTGCATACCATCGCGAATATCGATATCCACCGGGCACACCTGTACACACCAATAACAGTCAATACAGTCGCCCATGCCCTCAGCTTTATAATTCACATTCTTTTTGCGTGGGCCACGGGTTTCGCCGCGCTTTGCATCGTAATAAACCGCCAGAGTATCCTGGTCGTACATCACTGACTGGAAGCGCGCGTAAGGACACATGTATTTGCAGACCTGTTCGCGCAGAAAACCGGCATTCATGTAGGTAGCGAAAGTAAAGAAAGCAACCCAGAAAACACCTTGTGGATGGGCGTTGAAGGTGGCGAGATCCACTACCAACTCGCGAATACCATAGAAGTAACCGACAAAAGCCAAGGCAGTAGCCAGGGAGATCAACAGCCAGATACCGTGGGTGCCCCCCTTGCGCAGGATCTTTTCCACGTTCCAGGGCGCTTTATCCAGCTTGATGCGCTTGTTGCGGTCGCCCTCACAAACCCTTTCTGCCCACATAAACATCATGGTCCAGACGGTCTGTGGGCAAGTAAATCCACACCAAACCCGCCCCATCCAGGTTGTCACGGCAAATAAGGCAAAGGCCGCGATAATTAATAACCAGGCAAGCAAAAAGCCATCTTGGGGGCCAAAGGTGGTTCCTAGAATATGGAATTGACGAGTGGGGAGGTCGAAAAAGACGGATTGGCGTCCGTCAATATTAATCCAGGGGATAAAGAAGAAGGCCAACAGCAGCGGCAGGCCGGTATATTTGCGAATCCGAGTATAAATACCGCGGATATGGCGAATATAAATTTTGTCATCCGATTCATAGAGCATACGGTAGCGAACTTCGCCGTTACCTTCCTGCTCTTCGCGGGTAGGAATCAAGTCACTCACAAAAACCTCACTCTCGCACGGGCGTTATCTGCACGCGGGTACAGTTAGCCACTTATATATGAGGCTTTTGTCTACGTCCCTGCAGCACCCGGAGTTCCTTCGAAAAATAAGGCCCAGCATCGCCGGGCCTTATTCGATTACTGCTGCTCCTCGTCCTGCTGAGACAAGCTGTAGACGTAGGCCGCCACCAGGCGGATCTTGTCTTCACGCAGTTTGTCCTTCTGCGCAGGCATCATATTGCTGCGACCGCTGCGGATAGTGTGCTGGATCTGCGCACGATCACTGCCGTACAGCCACAGGTTATCAGTCAGGTTCGGCGCACCCAGGGCCTGGTTACCCTTGGCATCCATCCCGTGACAAGCCATACATACGGTATTGAAAACCTTCTGACCTTCCGCGGCCATGGCCGTATCGTGCTCAAGACCATTCAAAGAAAGCACATATTCAGTGGTATTCCTAACCCCTTCCTCACCGATCACTGGCCCTTGCGGCGGCATCATACCCTGACGACCTTCATACAGGGTCTCCAGGATCTTCTCCGGGGTACCACCGTACAGCCAGGCGTTGTCGGTCAGGTTGGGGAAGCCGAAGTTGCCGCCGGCATCCGCACCATGACACACAGCACAGTTATTGGCAAAAATTCGAGAACCCATTTTGAGCGCTTCCGGGCTCTGGGCAATTTCCTCAATAGGCATATCGAGGTATTTGCCAAAAGTCTCGTCGAACCTTTCCTGGGCCTTAGCCTGGGAAATCTCCAAGGCACCTACAGATGACCAACCACCCAGCCCCTTGAAGTTACCCATGCCCGGGTAAATCGCCAGGTACGCGGCAGAGAACACCAGTGTTACCACGAACAGCATGAACCACCATTTGGGCAGAGGGTTGTCATACTCCTCAATGCCGTCGTAAACGTGGCCCGTTGTTTTGTTTTCCGGTTCCGCCTGGTCGTCCACTGCCACTTTTCGGTTGGCGAACAGCACCCAGGTAATCAACGCCAGATTGGCGAGGGTGAGCACAATTACCCACAAACTCCAGAATGTACTCATTACTTGTCCTGCCCCTGTTTTCGTTCAGTTCCGGACTCTTGCCCGGATTTGGATTCATCCTTCTGAGCGGCCGATGCGTCCTTATCGGCCTGTTGCTCCTCATCGGCAAATGGCAAATTGGCATCTTCTTCGAAGCGCTTCTTGCGCTTCGGAGAGAAGGCCCACCAGCAGATAGCCAGAAAGGCAATTGATCCCAAAACCAGTCCGATTTCCCGCAATGTTTCGATAGTCACGAGTTTCCTTCCTCGCTATTAGCGTTTTTGAGTGACCAGAGTACCCAGCTGTTGCAAATACGCGACCAGAGCATCGATTTCCTTCACCTTACCACCAGCAAAAGGCTTGGACGCATTGGCGATGTCTTCGTCGGTGTAGGGCACACCTACGAGACGTAGCGCTTCCATCTTGCGCGCGGTGTAATTACCGGTAACCACATTGTCGAACAACCAGGGGTAGGCCGGCATAATGGACTCAGGCACCACACTGCGTGGGTTGTACAGGTGCGCACGCTGCCACTCGTCTGAGAAACGGCCACCCACACGTGCCAGGTCTGGACCAGTACGCTTGGAACCCCACAGGAAAGGATGCTCGTACACGGATTCCTCGGCCATAGAGTAGTGTCCATAGCGCTCAACCTCGGCGCGTAGCGGGCGCACCATTTGGGTGTGGCACACGTGACAGCCTTCGCGGATGTAGATATCGCGCCCTTCCAGTTCCAGTGCAGTCAGCGGTTTCTGGCCCGGCAGAGGGGTATAGTTAGCTTTGGTAAAAAACTGCGGAACAATCTCCACCAGAGCGCCGAAGCTAATGGCGATAATGATGAAAAAGATCATCCAGCCGATGTTTTTTTCTACGATGTCATGATTCTTCACGGTCTGTTCTCCTATGCCGCCGGTACAGCTCTAATGGTGTTATCGGCTTTAGAGTCGTTTACTTTCTCGGTGACCGTGCGGTAAACGTTGTAAGCCATCAGCAGCATACCCAGCAGGAACAGGGCTCCCCCTAACCAGCGCACTACATAACCCGGGTGGCTCGCGACCACACTCTCTACAAAGCTGTAGGTCAGGGTGCCGTCAGCGTTGAATGCTCGCCACATCAGACCCTGGGTAATACCGTTCACCCACATAGCCGCGATGTACAGTACCGTGCCCACAGTCGCCAGCCAGAAGTGCGCGTTGATCAGCTTCACGCTGTACATTTCACGACGCTTCCACAGCACCGGAACCAGGTGATACAGGGCACCGATAGAGATCATCGCAACCCAGCCCAATGCGCCGGAGTGCACGTGGCCCACGGTCCAGTCAGTGTTATGAGAAAGTGCATTTACAGTCTTGATAGACATCATCGGACCTTCGAAGGTAGACATACCGTAGAAGGACAGGGATACCACCAGGAAGCGTAAGGTCGGGTCGGTGCGCAGTTTGTGCCAGGCACCGGACAGGGTCATGATACCGTTGATCATGCCACCCCAGGAGGGAGCCAGCAGGATCAGGGACATAACCATCCCCAGGCTCTGAGCCCAGTCGGGCAGCGCTGAGTAGTGCAAGTGGTGACCACCAGCCCATACGTACAGGGAGATCAGCGCCCAGAAGTGCACGATGGAGAGCTGGTAGGAGTAAACCGGGCGACCGGCCTGCTTAGGCACGAAGTAGTACATGATGCCGAGGAAGGCCGCTGTTAGGAAGAAGCCTACCGCGTTGTGGCCATACCACCACTGGATCATTGCATCCTTAGTGCCCGAATAGATAGAGTAAGACTTGAACGGGGCAACCGGGATCTCCAAATTATTAATAATATGGAGGACAGCGATGGTGATGATATAAGCACCAAAGAACCAGTTCGCTACATAAATGTGCGAGGTCTTGCGCTTCATGATGGTACCGAAGAACACCAATGCATAGGCCACCCAAACCAGGGCGATCATGATATCAATCGGCCACTCGAGCTCGGCATATTCCTTAGCGGAGGTAAAGCCCATCGGCAGGGTGATTGCGGCAGCAACAATAATTATTTGCCATCCCCAGAAGGTAAAAGGGATCAGCCAGCCACCCCACAGGCGAACCTGACAGGTGCGCTGCACTACATAGTAGGAAGTGGCAAACAAAACGCTACCACCAAAGGCAAAAATTACCGCATTGGTGTGCAATGGCCGCAAGCGCCCAAAGTGCGAGAAGGGCTGCCAGATATCATTGAGTTCAGGCCAGGCCAGCTGGGCTGCGATCAATACGCCCACAGCCATACCAACAATGCCCCAGACCACGGACATGATGGTGAACTGGCGCACGATATTGTAGTCATAGTCCGGCACAGGGCCGGTCTTTGCCACCGTTGTCGTCATGTTTTAACTTCCGTTGCTTTTTTAAATTCGGTTCCACTGAGCGAGACTGGCCCACCGCATAATCTGCGGCAGTTATGAATCGATCATAACTGGTAATTTATTGGCCAGATAAGGATTTAAACGCAACCTGCACTAGCCAAGACTGATCTAAATCAATTTTCTTCCCTTACCAGCGGCGATACGCAGACGCAGAGCGTTGAGCTTGATAAAGCCCTCTGCATCCTTTTGGTCGTAGGCCCCTGCATCATCTTCAAAGGTGGCGATACGCTCATCAAAAAGACTGTCTTCGGAGCGTCGGCCAACCGCACTCACACTGCCTTTGTATAGTTTGAGACGCACCTCACCGTTAACCACCTGCTGGGATTCATCGATTGCAGCCTGCAGCATGCGACGCTCCGGTGACCACCAGTAGCCGTTGTAAATCAGCTCAGCGTAACGGGGCATCAGGGAATCTTTCATATGAGCCACTTCGCGATCCAGGGTTATGGACTCGATCGCTCGATGCGCCTTCAGCAAGATAGTACCGCCCGGAGTTTCGTAACAGCCGCGGGACTTCATTCCCACATAGCGGTTTTCCACAATATCCAGGCGGCCAATACCATTGGCACCGCCCAATTTATTCAGGGTTTCCAGCAGTACCGCCGGACTCATTCGCTCACCGTCGATCGCTACAGGATCACCCTGTTCGAAGGCGATGGAAATATAGGTCGGTTCTTCCGGCGCAGTTTCGGGGCTGACGCTCCAGCGCCACATATCCTCTTCCGCTTCCGCCCAGGGATCTTCCAAAATCCCGCCTTCATAAGAGATATGCAGCAGGTTGGCATCCATTGAGTAGGGGGATTTTTTCTTGCCGGAGGAGAAATCCACAGGAATTTTGTGCTGCTCACAGTAATTCATCAGCTTTTCGCGGGAATTGAGGTCCCACTCACGCCAGGGGGCAATCACCTGAATACCCGGCTTCAGTGCGTAGGCGCCCAGCTCGAAACGCACCTGGTCGTTACCTTTGCCGGTGGCACCGTGGGAGATGGCATCGGCACCGGTCTCGTTGGCAATCTCAATCAGGCGTTTGGCGATCAGTGGGCGCGCAATAGAGGTGCCCAGTAGGTACTCGCCCTCATAAATCGCATTGGCGCGGAACATCGGGAAGACGAAATCGCGCACATACTCTTCGCGCAGATCGTCAATATAAATCTCTTTAACCCCGAGGGCCTCAGCCTTAGCTCGCGCCGGCTCAACTTCCTCGCCCTGACCAATGTCCGCAGTGAATGTCACCACTTCACAGTCATATGTATCCTGCAGCCAACGCACAATTACCGACGTATCCAGTCCGCCGGAGTATGCCAGTACTACCTTATCGATTTTGCTCATTGCTATCCTCTGCTGCCGGGAACACGCCGTCACGACAAAAACACGGCGATATGAATCGCCTCTGCGAATTAGTGCCGGTCTGGGGGGATTATTTTTGGAGGTATACCCAGGATCGGTGGGTACAAAATTACCCACATTGGTTATCGGGGCGCGATTGTAGCGCCTCTGCTCGCAATCGACTAGCGTCAAGGCACTCGTCGCCATAATTGATTAATTTTCAACCCTTTTGCGCATCGCAATTTTACCCTGTATCAGGTAGCATGCCCGCCGCACAACGACTCACTACAGCGATCAATGTTACGGAGTACCATGACGGAGCAAATCACTCTTCGCGCCCCTGACGACTGGCATATTCACTTGCGCGATGGCGCCGCCCTGGCGCGCACTGTAGGCGATGCCGCCCGACAATTTCACCGCGCAATTGTGATGCCCAATCTGGTACCGCCTGTCACTACTGCTGAAAAAGCCCTGGCCTATCGCGAACGTATCCGCGCCCAGATCCCGGCCGGTCGCGCTTTTGAGCCCCTTATGGTTATCTACCTGACCGATAAGACCGATGCTGAAGTGATCCGCCAAGCCCATGCAGCCGGTGTTATTGCAGCCAAACTTTATCCGGCCGGTGCTACCACTAACTCCGACTCCGGGGTAACGGATATCGCCAATATTTATCCAGCCCTGGAAGAGATGCAGTCCTGTGGTATGAAACTGCTGCTGCACGGAGAAGTCACCACTAGCGATATCGACATTTTCGATCGCGAACAGGTTTTTATCGAGAAGACCCTATCGCGCCTGGTAGATGATTTTCCTACGCTAAAAATAGTTTTTGAGCACATCACTACAACCAATGCCGCAGAGTTTGTGCAAAATGCCCGCGAAGGTGTTGCCGCGACTATTACCGCCCACCACCTGCTGTACAACCGCAACCATATGCTGGTCGGTGGTATTCGCCCGCATTTTTACTGCCTGCCGATCCTCAAGCGCGGCGACCATCAGACCGCACTGATTGAGGCGGCCACCAGCGGTAGCCCGAAATTTTTCCTCGGCACCGACTCAGCCCCCCACGCTCACCACAAAAAAGAGCACGAGTGTGGCTGTGCGGGGTGCTACACCGCCTACTCCGCCATAGAGCTGTATGCTGAGGCCTTTGAGCGCGAAGGCAAACTGGACAAGCTCGAGGGTTTCGCCAGTAATTTCGGCCCAGATTTTTACGGCCTGCCGCGCAATGAAGACACCATTACCCTCGTAAAACAACCTTGGACCCTGCCAGAAGGCCTGGATATGGGTGGTGAAAAGCTGATACCCCTGGCCGCCGGTGAAACTCTGAGCTGGAAGCTCGTATAATTCCGGCTTGAGCCTTCGCGGGCCCAGGCCCGCTGACACCCTGCCCCGCCGGGCCCAAGTTCCCGGCACAACTGAGATTTGCAAGGACCCAAAGTGACTCCCGCGGAAGAACCCACTGGCCCCAAGAGCCCCCTCGCCCAGCGATTTCGCGGCTTCCTGCCGGTTGTTATCGACCTGGAAACAGGCGGCTTTAACGCGCGTACCGATGCCCTGCTGGAAATTTCAGCGGTCATTCTGGATATGGATGAGGACGGTCACCTCTTCCCCCTTGAGACTCACAGCTTCCACCTGGAACCTTTCGAAGGCGCCAACGTAGAACAGTCGGCCCTGGATTTTATTGGTATTGACCTGGAATCTCCGGATCGCGACGCCCGGCCGGAAGAAATCGCCCTGCCGGAACTATTCCGCAAAATCCGCAGCGCGGTAAAGAAACACAGCTGTACCCGAGCCATTGTGGTTGCCCACAATGCACATTTCGATCTGGGCTTTGTCAACGCAGCCGTGGAACGGACCGGTATCAAGCGCAATCCTTTCCACCCCTTCTCCTGCTTCGATACCGCCAGCCTCGCTGGGCTCGCTTACGGACAGACCGTACTTGCCAAAGCCTGCCAAGTGGCCGGCATCGAATTTGATAACAGCTGTGCCCACTCCGCCGAGTACGATGCAGAGAAAACAGCAACCCTGTTCTGCGGCATTGTGAATAAGTGGCGAGAAATGGGGGGCTGGCCCCTGACCACCGAGGAACCCCTCGAACAGGAAACCGAGTAAAGCTCTTAAGAATTTACCCTTTCGCGACCCGCAGGCCGCCGACTTCGTCGGCAAAACGTGCGCTATGTGCACGGCTTGAGCGTTTGGGTGATTTTTTATGCAAATTACTGTATGATGACTGCCCGATTCATAAACCGGACAGTTATCGTGGCCAAAAAAGCATCCTCGTCTTCCAGTCGCAAGCAGACCGCTCCCCTAGAGACCAGCGAGAGCATTGAAGCGCAGGTGCAGGCATTCCTGGCCAAGGGCGGCGAGATTGAGCAGGTTCCCAAGGGGGTAAGCGGCCAGACAAACACCTCCGGCCCCAAGCATATCACCCTGGGTAAGAAGCCGCGCAGCTAACTTTCTCGTATCTAGCCCCGCTACTTATTCCACACAAAAGAGCCCCGATTACCGCATCTGATTATCAGCAACTGCGCAACCGGGGCCATAAAAAAGGCCGCTCAAAGCGGCCTTTTGGTTTTAGGGGCTAACCTGAATCAGGGCATTTCTTCCAGCTCAGCACCCTCTTTCACTGGCGGCATCAAGTCTTCCTTGGAAATCTTCAGCCCCATCAGCACGTTCGCAGCAACGTAGACAGAAGAGTAAGTACCTACAACCACACCGACAATCAAAGCCAGGGAGAAGTTATGGATCAGCTCGCCACCGAAAAACTGCAGTGCCCATAGCACCAACAAGGTGGTGAACGAGGTCATAAAGGTACGACCCAGGGTCTGGCTGATAGAGATATTAATAATCTCCTCAGACTCAGCCTTGCGCACCTTGCGGAAGTTCTCGCGGATACGGTCAGATACCACGATCGTATCGTTCAGGGAGTAACCGATCACCGCCAGCACCGCCGCCAGCACAGTGAGATCGAAATCCAGCCCCATCAGGGCAAAGAAGCCCAGCACAATAATTACGTCGTGCCCCAAGGCCGCAACTGCACCAATGGAGAACTTGTATTGGAAGCGCAGGGCCACATACATCATCACTAAGACCAGGGCCACCAGCATGCCCAGGCCGCCATCGTCGCGCAGCTCGGCTCCCACTTGAGGGCCAACCATCTCCACGCGACGCAAAGTAACAGTACCGTCGCTGCCAGCGCGCAGCACTTCTACGACCTTGTCGCCAATCGGTGTCACCGTTTCCTGGTCGGTGGCACTGATCTGGGTTTCCTCCTCGGTTACCTCAGGAGGTAGCTTGATCATCAGCTCAGTATCTGAACCGTACTTCACCACCGTAGCGCCGTCATAGCCGGCATTGTCCAACTGGGTGCGCACATCGTTAATAAATGGGGCGACTTCATAACCCACTTCAACCTGGGTACCACCGGTAAAGTCCAAGCCAAACTTCAGGCCCTTGGCCGCCAGAATACCAATCGACGCCAGCACCAGGATGACGGAAATCACCGCAGCAATTTTACGCCAGCGCATAAAGTCGTAGACGCGCTTGCCCATGTACTCGGTGATCTTACCGTTTTCCACTGTGGTCTCACTCATGGCCAGTCTCCTTAAATCCAGAGCTTCTGTACACGGCGACCGCCGTAGAACAAGTTAATGATTGCACGGGTACCCATAATGGCGCTGAACATGGAAGTCAGAATACCGATAGACAGGGTTACCGCGAAGCCCTGTACCGGACCAGAGCCGATGGCATACAGGATTACCGCAACGATCAGGGTGGTGATATTCGCATCCACAATGGTGCTGTAGGCATTGTCAAAGCCGGCAGTAATCGCCGATTGTGGAGGCATCCCGTTCCTGAGCTCCTCCCGTATTCGCGAGAAGATCAACACATTGGCATCCACCGCCATACCTACTGTAAGAACAATACCGGCAATACCCGGCAGAGTCAGGGTGGCACCGAGAATCGACATCACTGCTACCAGCAGAATCATATTGACCGCCAGAGCAATATTCGCTGCCAAGCCGAACACACGGTAGGAAATCAGCATACAGATAATCACAGCCAACAGGCCAATCTGTACTGATTGCACACCGACTTTGATGTTATCTGCCCCCAGAGACGGGCCAATCACACGCTCTTCCACAAAGTACATGGGCGCTGCCAGAGCACCGGCACGCAGCAGCAGGGCCATTTCCTGCGCTTCCGCCGGGCTATCCAGGCCAGTAACACGGAACTGTTTACCCAAAGCACTTTGCACCGTGGCCAAGCTAATGATCTTCTTATCTTCTGTGCGGACCTGCTCAGTAACCTCATTGCCTTCCGCATCGATCCGCTTAACAGGTTCAAAGCGGGTTTCGATAAACAGGGTGCCCATGCGGCGACCCACATTCTTCCAGGTGGCTCGATGCATCAATTCGCCACCACGGGAATCGAGGGTGATATTCACCTGGGGAAAACCGCTCTCATCGTAGCCAACGCGGGCATTGGTGACGCTGTCCCCCTTGATAATGACCTTGCGCTCGAGCCAGGCACCACCGTACATCTGTTGCTGCTCTGGGTTACGGCGCTCAAAGTACTCCTTGTTGGTGACCAGCTCATCAGGGCGGGCCTCCATACGGAATTCGAGGTTTGCAGTCTTGCCGATAATACGCTTAGCCTCGGCAGTATCCTGTACGCCTGGCAGTTCCACCACAATGCGGTTGCGCCCCTGGCGCTGTACAATCGGCTCGGCCACACCCAACTCGTTCACCCGGTTGCGCAAAGTAGTCAGGTTCTGACTAACCGCATAGTCTTCCAGCTGCTTTATTTCCTGCTCAGACAGGGTCGCGCGAATTTCCAGGTTCTCTCCACTACCAGACTCCCTCAGCTGCAGCTGTGGAAACTCTTTACGCATGGTGGAGAGGGCAAGGCTGCGCAGTTCATCACTGCGGAAACGGGCCACGATTTCGCGATCATCGATCAGATCGACACTGCGGTAACGGGCTTTGGCTGCGCGCAGTTTGGTTTTCACCTCCTGCTCATAGCTCTCCATGTTGTTCTTGACGATGGTGTTGGTATCCACTTCCATCAGGAAGTGCACACCACCGGCCAGATCGAGACCCAGCTTCATCGGGCTAGCGCCGATATCTTTCATCCACTGGGGAGTGGTGGAAGCCAGGTTCAAAGCTACGACATAGTTAGTGGTTCCAAGAGCGTCCTGAATCGCCTCCTTTGCCGGCAACTGCTCCTCCATGGAATTCAAGCGGATCAGTACAGACTTATCCCCAACTTCTCCGCCGAAGTGAGTAATACCCGCGTCATCCAAGGCTTTTTGTGCGTTTTCAAGGACCTCGGGGCCGATAGTCAATGCACTGGACTGCCCGGAAATCTGCACGGCAGGGTCCGGCTTGAAGAGATTTGGCGCGGCGTAGATCAGGCCAAAGGCCACAACCGCGAGAATCAGAAAGTACTTCCAGATCGGGTAGCGATTCATGCTGTTCTCATTGTTCTAGTGTGACCCCGAGGGCCGGTAAATCTTGGGAATCTGCCTAAGCAATTTGCCTGAATATGCGGGCAGTATACGCAGAATGCAAGGTACACCGCCCCCAATAAAAGTGGGGGCGGATTATACGGGGATCAGGGTAGCGGACAAATTACAGCGGTGCCGCAATGAGACCAGCAGCACCCCGGACAGGTTGAAAGCGACGCCTAATCAGGACTCCAGCGGCGGAACCTCACGGCCCAGACCTCGGTAGAACTCCGCGACATAAGCCTCCAGCTCATTGGCGGCGATCGCATCCCGCAGCTTTTGCATCAGGCGCTGGTAGTGGCGCAGATTGTGAATTGTATTCAGCTGCGCACCGAGAATTTCACCACAGCGATCCAGGTGATGCAGGTAAGCGCGGGAGAAATTTTCACAGGTGTAGCAATCGCACTCTTCTTCCAAGGGACCCGTATCGTGTCGGTGCTTGGCATTGCGGATTTTCACCACACCTTCAAAGGTAAACAGGTGGCCGTTGCGCGCATTGCGCGTGGGCATGACGCAGTCGAACATATCCACACCGCGGCGCACCGCCTCGACAATATCCTCCGGCTTGCCCACGCCCATCAGGTAGCGCGGCTTGTCTTCCGGCATCTTGTGCGCCAGGTGATCCAGTACCTTGATCATCTCCTCTTTCGGCTCACCCACAGACAGGCCGCCAATGGCATAGCCACCGAAGCCAATCTCGGTAAGACCGCGCAGGGACACATCGCGCAATTCCGGGTACATACCGCCCTGCACAATACCGAACAGCGCAGACGGGCTATCGCCATGGGCTTTCTTGGAGCGCTCAGCCCAACGCAGGGACAGCTCCATAGACTTGCGAGCTTCATCAATCGTGGCCGGATAAGGGGTGCACTCATCGAAGATCATCACGATATCCGAACCCAGGTCGCGCTGAACGCGCATGGATTCTTCCGGGTCCAGGAATACCGGGCTGCCATCAATGGGTGAACGGAAAGAAACCCCCTCTTCCGTAATCTTGCGCAGTTCCCCCAGGCTAAATACCTGGAAACCGCCGGAGTCGGTGAGGATAGGGCCAGACCATTGCGTGAAATCGTGCAGATCGCCGTGGGCTTTAACCACTTCGGTACCCGGGCGCAGCATCAGATGGAAGGTATTGCCCAGAATAATCTGTGCACCAATGCCCTCGATATCTCTCGGCAACATACCTTTCACAGTGCCGTAAGTACCCACTGGCATAAACGCCGGGGTTTCCACCACACCGCGAGGAAAACGCAAACGGCCACGACGGGCCTTGCCATCAGTGTTATCCACTTCAAACTGCATAAAACATTCGCGGCTCACTGGGTATCTCCTTTCGCTGATGCTACTTCTTCTTTTTTGGCATTGGGATCGCGGGTAATAAACATGGCGTCGCCGTAACTAAAGAAACGGTAACGCTCCTCAACAGCAGCTTTATATGCGGCCATCGTATGCTGGTACCCCGCGAAGGCACTCACCAGCATCAACAGGGTGGATTCCGGCAGATGGAAGTTGGTGACCAACTTATCCACAACCTGAAATTCATAGCCGGGATAAATAAAGATATCCGTCTCCCCTACCGTGGCCTGCAACTCGCCACCGCGCGCCGCACTTTCCAGTGCCCGCACACTGGTGGTGCCCACCGCAATCACACTGCCATTGCGGGCACGGCAAGCGGCTACGGCATCCACCACTTCCTGGGAAACATCCAGCACTTCGCTGTGCATCTGGTGCTCAAAAATATTGTCCACGCGCACCGGCTGGAAAGTCCCGGCACCCACATGCAGGGTAACGAACACAACCTCGACACCTTTATCCCGTAGCGCGCCGATCATTTCATCATCAAAGTGCAGCCCCGCCGTCGGCGCCGCCACGGCACCCGCGTTGCGGCCATATACCGTCTGGTAGCGCTCGCGATCGCTAGCATCGTCTTCGCGATCAATATAAGGAGGTAGCGGCATATGGCCGAGGCGATCTAAAATCGCCAGCACACCCTCTTCTTTTGGGAAGGACAGCTCAAACAGCGCATCCTTCCTGCCAGTAACCTCTATACGGGTACCGTCTTCAAGAACGATGCTGGAACCGGGTTTGGGAGACTTACTGGAGCGCACATGGGCCCAGATATCCGTCTCATTGAGCACCCGCTCCACAAGGATTTCCAGCTTACCGCCGGTTTCCTTCTGCGCGAACAGACGTGCCGGAATCACCCGCGTATCATTAAAGACTATCAGGTCACCTGCCTGTACCTGATCGAAAATATCTGGGAACTGCCGATGTGTTATGGCCCCGCTGGGCCCATCCAGACACAAAAGACGACTGCCGCGGCGCTCTTCAGTAGGCGCGCGGGCGATCAGCTCATCGGGCAGATGAAAGTCAAAGTCCTGACGCTGCATGGAATCCTGGAAATCTAGAAACTATGGAGAGGTCGCGAAGGTTATAGGAAATTTTAGGAGCTGTTAACTGGCGCGACAGAAAATGCCGTAAGTCATTGAAATCACTGGTTGACCCCGGCCAAAGCATTGCTATAATCACGCCCTCTTCGCACCGACCCCAAGGTCGAGCAGCGAAAGTGCCAGAGTGGTGAAATTGGTAGACACAGGGGATTCAAAATCCCCCGCCCTTAAAAGCGTGCCGGTTCGAGTCCGGCCTCTGGTACCATATCTCAAACCCGCGTCAGCCCTAGCTTTCGCGGGTTTTTTATTACCTACCTACAAATCAAAAACAAGACATTACGCGCCAAAGTGTCAACCAAGTGTCGACACAATATGTTGCTAAGCCTGTAAACGTGGTGACTCAACTCATTTGTGGCACTACACCTACATACGTGCTGTTTTAAGTGGATAAATCCACTCGGTCTAACGACTGTTACGTAAACCCTAGAACACACGATTAAAACTACAGCCTTTGCCACTGCACTCTAATTACGTAAGGACACTCTCCCCATAACCTTTAACTTTTTGCTCCAAAAGAAATAGAAAAACTGCAAGTCACCAAATAGCAAGGAAACAATGCTCGGTGATATATTAGCGCTAAGAGTTAGCTAATCTGGTTTTAAAAAGGAGTATTGAATGGAGAGTACAGAACCAGCTTTTTACCTCCAGCCAACTATGTGGCTTCAAGTAGTTTCTGTAGCAGGTGCTGTATTGGCAATGCTCTACGGACTATTTATTGTATACAAGCGTATAACCGCAAAAGGACAAGGGTTTGGGCCCGCAACTCTAAAAGCAATTGGTGTTGTTTTATTTATCCCAACAATTTTAATCCTTGCTATTGTAACTGAGTTCCAATCAGAAACTTTAGCAGCTTTACTTGGGACTATTGCTGGCTATGTATTGTCAGATGGAAAATCTGAATAGCAACTCTGATCCAATACCGCAGCCTCCCTATCAAGGGCTACTGACCTAGCCCTTGATACAACCTGTACCATTCGCTGAAATCGTTACTACATGTTAGTTAATCTTAATCATTAAAAACCCATCCGATGCCACATACATCCAGCCAAATAGATACTGAAAAGCTAATTACTGCTCAAGAACTTGAGCAGCCTATTTTAGTAAGAAAAGCGCTACAAAAGGCTAAAGCCATCTGCGATAGGTTCAACACAACAAAAGCAAATAGAGATTACATATACTTCAGAAAAGGACTAACAAAAGAGCTATTTGAAGAGGTTATTCCTCTTGCGATTTATGGAGCCGATAAGTATGCAAAAACAGATGTGATACTTCAGTACTACTCCGGAAGCTCAAATTCATTTGATGGTGATTTCATTAGTAGCGAAGGGAGACTAATCGAAAGAGTTGAAGTTACATATGCTGTAGATGGTCATACCGTACAATTACAAAGAGAGTGTGCCACCCAGTTTGGTGAAGCTCCCCTAACCCGAAAACCCAGATACTCTGGTAACTCTAAAAATAGAGTTATACATCCACCAGAAATAGAAATTGAACCTTCAAGCACCCCTTTAGGAATCCAAGTAAAATTAATTACAGAAGCCTTCGAGAAGAAAAATAAAAATATCCACAAATATAAGGATATGACTTTACTTATTGCTGTCGAATTCCCCCTACTACTTCCTTTTGAAGAAGAAAGCATCATAAAAAAAGTAGAACTTAAGGGCTCTGGCTTCAACAGCGTTTACATAGTTGATGTCTACTCAAAGCTATGCAAACAAATCGCCTAAGCGACTATTTGTAAATCTCCGTCTTTAGAAATGTATGTACAGAGGCCTCTAGCTACCGCTACCTTAAAAGAAATGTGTCAACGTAAACGTGCAAAAACGACCACAAACGAGTATTACATTGTACGTAACTTATTGATTTATGGTGGTATTCCCCCAAACGTACAATTATTCAGCGGGTTCAAAATCCCCCGCCTTTAAAAGCGTGCCGGTTCGAGTCCGGCCTCTGGTACCAAATCAAGATCCGAGATAGTTCGGAGTCATCCAGAAAGCCCGGTAAATCCGGGCTTTTTGCTATCTGGAAGGTACACAGCCCTCCGCACTCGTTCATTGTCATCCGGTGCTATCTGGTGCTACATTTGGTGCTACCTGGTTCAATTTAGAATTTGGTAGCACCAATGGCTTTAACTGACTCGAAAATCAAGCAAGCCAAACCAAGCGACAAGGATCAGTGGCTTACAGATGGGCAAGGGTTACGCCTACTGATAAAACCCACCGGCTCCAAGTATTGGCGGCTTAAGTACAGGTTCCAAGGACGGCAGAAAACGCTGGCCCTGGGAGTTTACCCTTCCGTTAGTCTCAAGCAGGCACGAAATAAAGTAATTGAGGCAAGGCAATTACTAGAGAACGGCCAAGACCCTTCAATACAAAGAAAAATTGAAAAACATCAGGTTCGAGAAAACATAGACCGCAGCTTTGCTACTGTGGCTGAAGACTGGTGGAAACATCAAAAAGGAACCTGGACTGAAAATCATGCCCACCGCGTATGGTCTAGGTTACGTGATAACGCCTTCCCCCGAATAGGGCAAAAGCCAATTGCCGATATTCATCCCCAAGATGTAATTGCCATAGTTCGCGATATTGAAGAGCGGGACGCAATGGATGTTGCTCAGCGGGTTCTGCAAGATATTCGTCGGGTTTGTCGTTATGCAGTGCAAATTGGCAAACTCACTCACAACCCCGCCAGCGAATTAACTGGCATTCTACGTGGCCGTAAAAGTAATCACAGGGCCTCCCTTCCCCGCGAAGAATTGCCCAGTTTTTTAAAAGAACTGGACTTTTATCAGGAGCGCGGGCGAGCACTAACCAAGCTAGCTATACAGCTATTAATCCTTACCTTTGTTCGACCTGGCGAATTGCGTTGTGCTCGCTGGGAAGAATTCGACTTCGAGTCTGCTCTATGGCGTATCCCTGGCGAGCGTATGAAGATGGGAACGGATCATATAGTTCCGCTATCTACCCAAGCCTGTGCTGTCTTGGAGGAATTAAAGCCCATCAGCGGCCAATATCCTCTGCTTTTCCCCTCTGAACGCGAAAGGGCCCGGCCCATGTCCGATAACACTATGCGTAAGGCAATTTTTAAAATGGGCTGGGATGGCTCCCAAGAGGGAAAAAGTAAAGCAAATCCCCATGGCTTCCGAGCTACAGCTTCCTCAATCCTGAATGAGACCGGCTTTAACCCTGATGCCATTGAAAGGCAGCTTTCACATATGGAAAGGAATGGGGTACGGGCTGCATATACCCACCATGCTCGCTATATGGATGAGCGAAAAGAGATGATGCAATGGTGGGCAAATTATCTTGATGAGATGCGGGGAAGTGGGAAGGTTGTCCCAATCTTTGCAAAGCAGAGCTAACAACAGTGAGATTGGTATGACATCTTCTTTCCTGAAAGCTAGGGAGCTGTTTCGAATTGATGACTATAAAGAGCTTAATAAGCAGTCAGACAGGGCCCTATTTGAGTTTCTGGCATCTCGATCAAATACTTGCTCTTGGTTATCACATTTGACCAGAGGCAACTTATTTAAGCTGAACGTTTGTGACTTAGAAATTCCAGAAGAGATGGAGTCCCCTTTCCTTGCTTTTAGAGAGGATGATACCGAGTATAAGAAACTTAAATCCTTTGATATAAGTGAGTATCTCTCTTCTGATCAAGGTGTTGAAGAGACAATTGATTCTTCAACATGGACTCCCACTTGGTTAAGGTCCCAGCAGTATGTTTGCTCTTCAGTCAGACCTATGGGGGTTGGGGACGTAATTCGGATGTTCGATGATCTTGAAGATGGAGCACCAGAAGGTTTTTCTGAAGAGGAGTTTGCTGAGGATGTAGCTGAATCGAGAGCCAGGTATCGACAGAATGAAGAAATCTATCCTGAGCTAGAAAAGACCTCAATTGATCAATATTACCGGGAAGCTTTTGGCTACCATGATGGCCTTACAGCTCTGACTATTGATTTGGCAGCAAGAGATGATCAGATAATTGGAGAGCTTAAAGAGCTACTACCAAGACTAAGGGAATTAATACAGCTAGAGCCCGACCGTGCCTACTCTGCTAATCGTAAAGAACAGTTATTTTTAGGCCCTTCGTTACAGAAACGCGATACCCGCCGAATTGATATGGATAAGGTAAGAGACTACCGTGTTCCTGCATTAATTGATCTGTATATCTGGTCTATTGTTGAGGGGGAGCACTTATCTAATGCAGATTTTTTGAGGCTAGTATTTCCAGGTGACACAAGAACCGATGAGCTGGTTAACGAAGATAAGATTAAAAAGGTTTGCTTACCATACGCTTTCCGCTGTATGAAAACTGAGCTGCTATCTACTCTCCATAGATCCTTAGACTGGGAAGAAAAAAAGAATTGGAAAAATAGCATTTCTTAAACTTCCGAAAAGTGGCGCTGCTTAAACTTCTGAAAAGTGGCGTTGCTTAAACTTCCGGTAAGCCCCGTTTGCAATTGATTCAATCTCCTCACCGCCACAGACGTTCACTGTGGTTTGTTAAAGGAGACTGAATATGCCCCTCTCAAATACTCATCCCCAAGTGCCGGATGTTTTACCTAACCCGCCGAGCGACCCTATTTTGCGCCTACCAGAGGTAGAGCGGCAAACCGGTCTCAAGAAAACTTACATCTACGCCTTGGTGAAAAAAGGTGAGTTCCCCACCCCTATCAAACTTGGTGAGCGCGCCAGTGGTTGGCTCTCTTCTGAGGTCTGCCAGTGGGTGCAAGATCGAGTTGCTATTTCTCGTGCGGGAGGCAAGTAATGACTCTTCGTGCCTACTCTCCCTACACACACCAGCAAGTAGCTGAATTTGCTCGAAGCTATCGGAAAACAGAAAGCGCTGAGTTTGAGCAGAAAATACTTCTCTCAAATTCAAACCTGAGCCCTGAAGATCGGAAACTCTTCCTCAGCTCTATCATGGAGACACTTGATATGGGCTGTCCTATCCCTGGTTATGAGTTGCTTTTGTTCCTATGGCCAACGGGTGAAGCAGCGTTTCTAGCGGTAGGTTCTGATTCATTTCACCCTATTGTTGATCAGCAACATGGCCGGGCCCATTGGTATCTCTCCTCCCCTAATACAATAGCACTAGGCCTTCCTGATACTGAGGTGGTGAACCTTTACCGCCTTAGAGGAGGTCTTTCTCTGGGAGGTTGGTTAGTTTGGGATGGTATCCAATTGGAATACCACCCATCAGAGGAAGCTGATGCCCTAGAGCTTCGCAATGGAGGGCTTAGAAATGTCAGCTAATATACGTGCCCTCGCCATGCCATATTGCCTAGATTTGCAGCCATGCGGCCGCTACGCACTACTCAATCGAAACTACAAGCCAGTTGGTTTTAGCGGCAGATCATTTGTCTACTATGAAGAGTACCCTGTACTTTTCAATATCAGAATTACACCCAAAAAAGCGGCAGCAATCTCCTTTAAAGGTGATCCTGATCCGAGGCGAATTATTCTTTATAACGATGGTTGTATCCCTACCGACAACTCAGAAACCTGGCTTTTTTATCAGGCTAAATTAGCGATCCTGGCACGACTACATCATTACAGTGATGATGAATATCACGAACAGGACAAAGCAAAACGCATCCGTCTGGCCAACTTACGTGATGCAAAACGGTTTACGGAACCTAAGGGCGTAGCGGTTTCCCTACCGCCAAATTTATCACCACGGTAAATAAGACTATTGCCTCTATTCGGGGCGATCTTCCCCCCTCTTAAAAAAGGTGTTACAGGTGTGCAGGTGTTACAGCATGGCTGAAAGCCCCGTATTTACTGGCTTTCCGCTGTCACACCTTTCTGTTACCCCAAAAGTGTTACAGCAAAAAGGTGTAACAGGGATAAGGCCCGCAGTTCTGTTGGAAGCCTTATGGGGCGGGGGTTAAAGCTAAATATAAGGAAAGCTAATGGCACGCTTTGATATTAAACGAGTGGCAGATTTCGCCCTTGATCGGGCTGATGAAGTATTGGCGCACTGGGCTCCAGATGGCTCATATCAGGGAGCTGAATATATTGCTCTTAACCCAACTCGATCTGATAGCAGCAAGGGGTCCTTCTCAGTAAATCGTAATACCGGTGCATGGGCGGATTTTGCAGCGGATGAAAAAGGTGGGGACCTCGTATCGCTGGTTGCCTATCTTGAGGGGGTAAACAATGGAGAGGCAGCACAAAGGCTTGCTGCATTTCTGGGGCTCTCTGAAGGGGAGTCTATACCGCCTAGCTCAACCTATAAGTCGAAACCCAAAAAGCCAGCCGGTAACTCCTGGGAAGCCGTATTGCCGGTACCTTTAGAAGCAGAGCAGTCTTGCCCAACAACCCATCCCCATAACGGTAAACCCTCTAAAGTTTGGGAGTACCGGGGACAGTGCGGCTCACTGTTAATGAAGGTAATGCGTTTTGACATTCAGAAAGGCGATACAAGATCAAAAGACTATCGCCCCTTAACCTATTGCCGGGATTCGAAGGGTCGCAATTCTTGGAGATGGAAGCAGCCGGTAAAAAAGCGGCCACTCTATAAGCTGGATCTATTGGCAAAGCGCCCTAAAGCTCCGGTATTGCTAACCGAAGGTGAAAAGGCTGCGGATGCAGCAGCTAGCCTGCTGCCGGGTTATGTTTCTATGACCTGGCCCGGTGGCAGTAAAGCGCTGGGTAAAGCAGATTTTAAGTCCCTACATGGAAAGGAAGTACTTCTCTGGCCCGACAATGATGCAGCAGGTAAAGACTGTATGCTCAAGCTGGCTGCGATGCTACACACTATGGAGTGTAAGGTTTCTATGGTGTGTTTGGAGTCCTTAGGACCTAAGTGGCCAGCAAAAGGTGATGCGGCTGATGTGGAAGCTGTCGGTATTACAAGAGAGCAGCTTGCAGCTTTAATTACACAGGGAAAATTTTTAACGCCCTATCAGCCCGTAGCAACGGTATATCAAGCCCCAAATAAGGGAGGAAGTAATAAAGGGGCCGAGTCTGGGCAATTTGTAGTAAATGATCGTGGGGTTTTCTTCCCGGTTCAGGGGGCAGGTGATGAGCCTTCACTAATGAGAATCTGTGATCGCCTGGATGTGCTTGCCTTAACTCGTGACCCCCAAGGAAGAAACTGGGGCACCTTGGTTCGCTTCCTTGACCCCGATGGCATTGTTAAAGAGTGGAATATACCCAGTGAGTACCTAGCGACTGAGGGCGGTGCGGAAGTACTCAAGCAGCTGTACAGCATGGGCCTTCGCGCTGAGGCGGGGCAGCAACCAAGACGTAGAATCGTTCAGTACTTACAAACGGCAAAAAGCCCTAATCGCTATGTCTTGGTGAATAAACTCGGCTGGCATGGCAATGCCTACTTACTACCGAATGAAACCCTGGGAACCCCTGTAGAGCCTCTGTATTTTTACTCCACCAGCCCGGATCTCAACAAGATAAAGTTTAGTGGTGAGCTTCAGCAATGGCGAGAGCATGTGGCGAGCTATTGTAAGAACAATACCCGGCTGTTATTTGCAGTCTCAGCGGCATTTGCAGGGCCTCTACTAAATCTCATTGGCATGGAAACGACCGGCTTTCACTTCTTTGGTGATAGCTCACAAGGCAAAACGACCTTACTTAAAGTGGCTGCCTCAGTTTATGGTGGCCCTGATTTTGTTCGTACCTGGCGCAGTACTGATAACGCGCTGGAAAGTATTGCTGCCTCCCACTCAGACGGCCTTTTAATCCTTGATGAAATCAGCCAATGCGATCCCCGTATTGTGGGAGATATTGCCTATATGCTGGGAAATGGCACTGGCAAAGCAAGGGCTAATGATCGCGGAGGCGTACGCGGGAATGCGTTTGAATGGAGGCTTGTCTTCCTCTCTACAGGAGAGCGCACTCTTGATCAACAGATGGCTGAAGTGGGTAAGAAAGCAAAAGCCGGGCAAGAAGTGCGATTACTGGCCATTCCCTCAGATACAGGGAGCGGTGCCGGTATCTTTGATGAATTGCATGGGTTTGCAGGGGGCGCTGCGTTATCGCGCTATATGGTTGAGAAAGCGTCCTTATTCCATGGAGTGGCTCTTTATACGTTTATCAGAGAGCTTTGCGCTAGCAACTTGGAAAAGCTGGCAAGCCAGATTCGCCGAGAGCTGGTGAACTTTGCTGCAGAGCTGTCTGATGATGTGAGTGGCCAAGTACGCAGGGCAGCAGAGAAGTTTGCTCTCGTTGGTTTTGCCGGGGAGCTGGCCTCCACTGCGGGAATTACAGATTGGCCAAAAGGCATGGCGATGGAAGCGGCCAAATCCTGCTTTAGCGCTTGGGTATCAGCCCGTGGCGGTATTGGAAACTTGGAGGACCGGCAGACCTTGTCAGCACTGAGACTATTCTTTGACCTCTACGGAGAGTCCCACTTTACCCGCTGGGATCGAGAAGACTTCACAGCCGATGATCACACTGTTCGCACCCTGAAGCGCTGCGGCTACCGGAAAACGCTACAAGACAGTAATGCCCTTGAGGGACAGGCTTGTTCTGAGACTGTTTACTACGTTTACCCGGCCACCTTCAAAGCGGAGGTTTGCAAAGGGCTTAGTGATCGCAAGGCAAAGCAGTTACTGGCCGCCTGTGGTGCTTTGGAGCGTGATGGAAGCGGGAAATTCTCAATACCAACGCGCTTACCGAATAGTGGGCGTAACCCTGAGCGAGTGCTAATCATTCGACCTCACTTGATTCCTGTTGAAGATGATGGCGAAAAGGGACTACTTACGAAAAAGGCCGCGTAGCCCATACCGTTTACAGGTGTTGTAAACGGTGTGCAGCCGTTTACTTCTTTCAAATAAGTAGCTGGCTATAGTGCGCAGGTTAGGAATCAGGCCTTGTGGAAGTATTGTGGTCCGGTTTTTATTACCCTTGCTTCCCCGTACGAACACGTTGATACTGCCAAAATCGATGTCATTGACTCTCAATGATAAGAGATCGGCACTTCTGAGCCCTGTGTCGTACATTAGTTCAACTTGAAGGCAATAGACACCTTTCAGCTTTGAGATGATGGCTCTAATCTCTTCCCGACTGTAAACAATTGGAAGGCGACGATGTTGCTTTGCAGGCGTAAAGCCAATGCTGGAAGTATCGACTCCCAAAAACCGTTTATAAAGATACACCAGCGCATTCAGCGCGATCCGCTGGGTGTTAACCAAACAATGACGATTGATCGGCAGGTGGCTTAGTGACGCCTCGATTTTGGCAATACCGACCTCCCGAGCGTGTCGTAGTTTATGAAAGTGGATAATGAGCTTTATCCAGTGAACGTATGTCTGTTCAGTCCGATAGGTTAAATCTGCCTCGCGTATTTGGCGTCGGACGCTGGGGATGAACTTGGTTGAATGTTTGGGTTGCCTGCTACGAATATCATTACAGGTGTCAAGCCCCGAATTATAGAGCCATGGCCGACATCCGCAGAAAGCTTCCCCTAACTTATTGATTTAATCACGGGTAAAATGTGTTAAAGAGTGAGAGGTTGAACCAGGCGACTTGAGCCGATAGCTTACTATCTCTGGTTATTGTTTGAGCGGAAATTTATAACCTACTGCAAATAAAGGCTTTTTTAAATAGCTTGAGGGGTCTACATCAGAAATAGTGGCCAAATGGGTAGTGAGCCACTGGCTCTTTAATAAACTGTTATGCCCCAGCTAGAACGTTCGAATGGAATAGAATTCAATGAGAGAACTTGAAGTACCCTCAACTATTGAGGGAGATGAGAATGCAACTGAAATGGTTAGATTTTGGCTTGCACATGGAGAACCTCATCTAGCACTATTGCTAGGTATGTATGAAGACGCAGATACTGATGAAGAAGTACCTGATGAATTATGGGCGTGGGGTAATATTCTAAGTGATATCGCTCAACATATTGCAAATGGCATGTCACAAAGTCATGGCTATGATTTTGATGAGAGTGTTGAACTGCTTACAAAACACTTTTTCTCAGCTATGAAAGAACGAGCACCAGGTTTGGAAGGCAAGTATATTGAGGATTAGGCATAACAAGTGCCGGCAACCGACTGCCAAAACGGTCACTTGTTTTGCAAAAGGCCGCAAAACAAGCGCCCATTTTGTCAGCGGCTGCCGCAGGCGTTATGTGTAAAACCGAATTATGAGCAATGAAATTTCGGAATACGACGCTGTCGAAGTCGCCGCAAAAAACCCAGAAGTGCCCGAAGCTGAAGTTGGTGATCGAGCTGCTGTGTTAATGGTTTACCAGAATTCAGAAAAAGTAGAGGCTTTTGAAATCGAATATGTTTTACCTGAAGGTTCAAATAAGTGGCAAGGGTTGTTTTCTTCAGGCCAAATAAAATTGGTACAGAAAGTATGAATGTGAAACACATAACAAGTTTAGGCGGCATCGCCCCTTCGGGGCTGGACCTCCGTTTCGGTGCTTCGCGCTTACACTACGGCCGCTGCTAAAGGCGTTATAGATCATGGAGATCTAAGTGAAGAATGTAGTTTTTTTGATATCCCTTATGTATTGCAGTCTTGCAAATGCATCATGTGAAATCGAGCAATACAAAAAATATTTAAATTCTCAAAGTGTATCGATGCTAGAAGCCACAAAAAATCTTTTCGAAGAGGATAAGGTAGCTTTCAAAATCATAAAGCCATTTGTAAAATATCAGGTACGCCACAACAAATTAAATATCTATGTAGCAGAAAAATTGAATATTATCGATCCGAGTCTACTTAATACTGATAGTACGATCGCGAAATTGGTGCCTAGCTTCTCGTTAAAAGTAACTTCAATTGGTTCACTGGAAAATAGAGTGGATTTAGCTATGGCCAATGATTCCTTCTATACATCGGAAAAGACGGCGATGAGCGCTGATGAAGATTACTATCTATTTCATAAAGGCATGTCCAGTGAAGAAAAAAAGCAGTTTTTCTCTGCTAGAGATGTTCTAAATAGGTTTGTGTCAAAAAGTAGCTACTTCCCTAATGTGCAATCAGCATTTAGCAAACAGTTCAGCGAGGTCTGCAATCTATAACAATGCGCTGCAGTCCGACTGCCTAATTTTGAGTACTTTATACGCGGTCGCTTCGCTCCCATTTTTGCACATAAAGCGCCCCAAATTAGCTACGTCTGAGCGCGGCGTTTCAAGCTGTAGAAAAACAAATGTGTATCTATGACCCTTTGAATATGATCAAATGTTGATTCTGTGTGAATTCTGATTTAGTTTTCACTGATGAGAAGGCTATTTTTTACGTAGAAGCACAATACGAAAAGAGGGCTGAGTTTTTCTACACCCTCGTTATATACCAAAGCCTGAAAAAATGGGAATGCCCAGTAAGTGATTGAAAAATCTCAATCTTAGCGCAAGATATGGTCCATTGCCGATCCAAGATAATCAAATAAGATTAACCCGAATACATATCTAGCTAGTATCTAAAAACCACTAGAGAACACCATAGGCCTTTGCTAACAGGTGCCAAAAGTGAAGGAATTGAATAAAAATTTTAAGGGATTATTGTGATTAAGGCTGAATATCTACGATTTTTGCGAACTCTGGATTCAGGCGAAGTTCTTCCGGGAGTGCGCAAGCTAGCGAACCTCGTCCTGACAAACCTTGATGAACTTGCTTCTCTAGGAACCTACCAAGGCCAGCGGGTTAAGAAAATGGTTGCCTTGGCCCAGACTAACTGGGATACCTTAGGCATAGAGATTCAGTCTTTACCCGACATTACCGCTGAGAAAACTTCACCCATTACTCAGATAAAAAGCATGGCAGTGGGGCCATTTCGTGGTTTCTCTAGGCAAGAGATTTTTGATTTAGAAAGCCGTTTAGTCCTCATATACGGTCCGAATGGTACTGGCAAATCTAGCTTCTGCGAAGCCCTTGAATATAGCCTTCTGGGTAGCGTAGCTGAAGCGGAAAGCAAGCGTTTTCGAGATCATGATGATTACCTGAAAAACGCACATGTTAATCGTTTTGCGTCGCCAGTTGTTACAGGCTTAAACGAGCAAGGCGCAGAGGTTGTAATTGAAGCAAATGAGGAGCTATTTAGATTTTGTTTCGCTGAAAAAAATCGTATAGATAACTTTTCTAGAATTGCCGCTCAGGCACCCGCCAAGCAAACTGAGCTTATATCAACGTTATTTGGCTTAGACTCGTTCAACGAGTTTGTACGCAATTTCACTTCTGAGTTTGACCCAAAATATATTGATCTTACTTGTGTTAAAGCAGCTCAGTTAGAGCAAAAAAGGCAGGCACTTTCTGGTTCGCAGCAGCAGATAGCGACTAACAAAGCAGAGCTACAAAAGCTAAATATTGAGGAGCAAGCACTAGCCACCCAGTATCGTGACGGAGCAACCTTTAGCCAATTGGTCTTTGAACTAAACGGTGATGATGAAAATTCAGGAGCAATCCAGAAACTAGAAACTGATTTGCAACAGCCCCAAGCAAGTAAAACCAACTTAACAATTAGCGCATTGCAGACACTTGGCAGCTCCATTCGCAGCGGCCTCAGCGAGCTAGAGTTGAAGCAAAAAGATCTGGAAAATGCAAGTCAGGAGGTATCATTCAAGAATCTATATGACGCAGTTATTCAGCTACAACCGAGTAGTCCAGAGCATTGTCCAGCGTGTAAAACGCCCCTCACTCAAGTATCCGTAAACCCTTACGGTAATGCTAGTGAAGAACTTCAAAAGCTGCATTACTTGGCAGAGCTTCAGAGAACTGTACAACAGCTTCAACAAAATGTTAGTAGATGGTTGCTGGACCTCTCGCAAATATTGAATGTTTGTTTGATGTCTCTGCCACAAAACAATGCTATCCGAAATTTTCATATTTCACCCAATTCACAAGTCGATATCGGATGGTGGCACTCCTTGCAGCAACGGTTAGCGGATGGTTTAACGCCATGGCAGCACCTGGAATATCAGGTAAAGCATCTCGAGGAAGCCGACAAAAAGACTGATCAGGACACTCCTATACGTTCAGCTAAGAGAAATGAGCTAAATCGTTTGCGCTGTTTTAAAGAGAAAATTACTATCTTAGAAACACGCAGTAACACAGCTAAACAAGCAATTATTGCTGCGCAACAGGCAATCACCAGTTTTGATACGGAGAATGTGCAACTTATAGCTGATGTGGATGCTGAGCATGCCAAAGTGCAAAAAAATCAAGAAATTGCAGTTTCTTATAAGAGCTTTGTCGAAAGATTGAATGCATATAAGAATCGATTGCCGAGCCAGTTGGTTGCCGACCTCGGCGACCTAGTTGTGAGACTTTACAATGCTTTTAATCGTTACGATTCAGAAGCAGATCAATTAGCTTCTGTTCAACTTCCATTATCTCAAAATCAACGGCTGGGAATTACATTTTTGAAAGACCCTTCTGTCTTATTTGATGCTCTCCATATTCTGAGTGAGGGTCATATCCGTTGCCTTGGGCTAGCAATATTACTTGCTAAGAACATAAAAGAGTGCTGTCCGGTACTTATTTTTGACGACCCTGTGAACGCAATTGATGATGAACATCGTCGTGCCATTAGGGAAACGTTATTTGTTGATGATTTTTTCAAGGGTTGTCAGATCATTTTGGCAGTGCATGGAGAGGAGTTCTTTAATAACACACACCAACTGCTAGGTAAGAGTCAGTCACATGCGTCTCAGTCATATATTTTCCTATCAAGCGCTGGCGAAGACCATATCCAAGTAGATTCATTAAAGAGACCTAAAAATTATGTATTAGCTGCACGCGAACTATATGCACAAGGCGAGTATCGCGACGCGTTGATGTCGGCAAGAAGAGCGCTAGAGAACTTATGTGAAAAAACTTGGTTTCATTACGGAAAGCATAGTGATAAGAAGGACAGCCTAATTAGTGTCTCTCGTCGTTCTCCTTCAGCACCATGGGATCTAAGGGCATTAGCTGAAAATCTAAAATCCAAGCTGAATCGTTCACAGTCAAAAATACCCAATAAAGAGCCGATAGTGTCTGCTCTCACTACTGTGCTAGGTCAAAATGGAAGAGACGCATACTGGTCGTACTTGAACAAAGGCACACATGAGGAGACTGACTTATCTGAGTTCGATCAGCATACTGTCAACGAGGTGATTTCTGCTTTAGAAAGTTTGGACGCTGCTCTAAGTGAGACGAACTGAATTGGCGGGTCCAGCATATAACAAGTTGCTGCATGCGGATCAATTACTCGCTGCGCTCGCAATATACCGGTGAACAAAGTGTTAGAGAACATATAGATATGGATATTAGTGATCAATTTCCTGGTTTTGAAACTGCTCGAAACTCACTGTCAGAAAAGCGCCTTTATAAATACAGGAGCCTGGCAAATGAAACTCAAAAAGAGCGTGTAAAAGATATCGTTCTAAATCACAAGGTAAGATTGTCAAAACCAAACGATCTAAACGATCCAATAGAAGGGAAACCTGTCTTTCAGCTTGGCGATCTGAATGATCCAGTATATAGAGAACACTTTGAGCAATGGGCATGGAATACTCAAAGACTTTTACCATCTCCACCACCAAAAAATGAATTCATTTCATGGTTACGATCACTTTCTGTGAAACAGCATAATAGTAAGGTCGAGGAGATCTCTATCCGAAATCAGGAAGCAATTGATAGCAAGTGGCGGGTATTTAGCTTGTCTGGCACCTCAACTAGTGAGCTAATGTGGGCCCATTATGGTGACAGTCACAAAGGACTTGCTTTAGTTTTTGATGCCTCTGATGGTGAATTTGGTGTTGCAATGAAAGTCGCCTACATGAGGGCTCGGCGTCCAATTGATATTACGTCACAAGATGAGAAAGAAATCCTATTTTCTACAATATTGGCTAAGAGAGAAGCTTGGAGCTATGAAGAGGAGTTTCGTTGTGTTGCGGCAGAGCCATGGCAGCCGCCTCTTCCTCACCTAAATAACCAGTTTTTATCCTTCAAACCAAAACAGCTTATTGGTGTGATATTTGGAGCTAAAATTGAAGCGGAAGACAGGCAGGAAGTCTTAGCATGGTCTAAGCAGAGAGCTGCTCCACTTTCATTCAGTCAAGCAGAAATTACTCTATCTGGGGACATTAAGTGTGTGCCTATTCAACTCTAACAAAGCAATGGCTCGGATTTTTAAAAGCTACGGCTTCGCCTCCACTTTTAAAAACACATTGCGGGGTTATTTTTCTAAGAAGTAGAAATGAGAAAAAATAAAACCCTCTAACTATCATTGGGCTATTTTCCACTATGAATGAGAGCTTTGCTGGGAAACCAACCGGGCCAAGGTAACAATTTAATATCATACGACCTAGTACTACTGTGACTCCACTAATTCCTGTCTTTGCTAGTACAATAGAATCTATTGCTTTAATTTATGGGGGAATCATGGGAGATATAGAGAATCTTGAGCTTAACAAGGAATATATTTTTGCCGTGAGGGTGCACGATGGTGAAAACCGGTTTGCAGGACATCTAGAACTATCTCCAGAGAAAGTAACATTAACAGTGAAGGGTGAGGTAACCGAAGATAGAAAATGCTCTTTTGGGCTTTCAGATATTGATGAAGTATGGTGTGATGCTTATACAAAGTCATACATATTGAAGAATTTAAAGGCAATTCGCACTGAATCCGGAGTACTAGAGTATAATAAAAATGGATTTTTTGAGCATGTATATGAAGTTGCCTATTTGGTGTACTTTACAGGTATAGTGTATGAAAGGCAGCAGTTCAGAGGTTTTTCAGTAGATTTCGAAGAGGCCAAAAGCTGGATTGCTCATACGAACACTCAAGAAAAAATACTAAAGCACTATGCAGAAAAGAAGCTTTTCAACGATAAAGGATTTGATCCCACCCAATTTACGACATCACTTCAGGGTATCGGCCGTATCATTTTAAAGTACAACGTAAGTGCTTATCATTCTGCGAGCGATTTTTCTTCGGGCGTACATTTCCCACCATCACTCCATCTTCTCCTATCTGAAGAAAAGCCGTTGGACTACCTTAAAGAGTTGTATGATAGACTCTATAACCTAATGTCTTTTATCATTGGTAATGATATTAGTGTTACTAACCTGAAAATTGCTTTCAACACTACTATGTACTCTACAATGAAAGCATCTTTGTATTACCCTCATACCAAATACTGCCACCAACGTAAGAGCAAATACCCTCTGTACCCACTGGGTAGAGATTTAAGGTTCGATTCATTTGGATATCCCGAATTCGATATTTCGTCCTTTGGCCGCTTTTTCTCCTTAGATAAAGATGATTCATCAAAATGGAAAAAATATCGAAAATATAGAGATATGAACAGTATTGAAGAGCGCTTTTTGGGGTACTTCAGGCTTCTTGAGTCGCTTGTCTACAAATCAAAGAATTATGTTGATGAAGAAATTCTGAACTCACTAATAGACAAATTTCGCCCATGTGTTATTAAAAGGTTTAACGATAAGAAATCAGTTAATAGCTTCTTAAGAGGCCTGCCTAGATATAATGACTCTAAATACAACACCCAAAAATGCATTGGCGATTTCTATAAAACTATACCAGCGGAAATACGAGAAAAATGGATTTTTTCTAATAATGATATTGGAGGTATTTGTAAACTTAGAAATGACATAACCCACGCTAATGATTACCACGAAAGTGATAGCAGCCTATATAAGAAGTCTATATTTATAGAAACACTTCTTGTTTTTGCTCTATATGAAAAGCTAGGTATACCCAGCGACAAAGTGGCCCCTATCATTCACAGATTAGATGGGTATGACCACATAAAGAATAGACAGTAAGATAAGGGGTATTTACTTAAGAGGCTTCTGGTGAGTAAAAAATAAAATAGATCAGGGCCCTTCTATTTCGGCATTAGCAAGTATTCTGGTCACTTCATACTTTTCAATTAGAAATAAATGAACTGGGTAGTTGCCACACATAACAAGTAACTATGGTTCTTAATCAAGCTTTTAAGCCATATTTTCATTCCAATATGTGTTGGATTTAACACTGTATTCAAACTGGTAAGTTACTTTCTCGTACATGCAATAAGAGCCACTTTCTTGGGTTTACCAGCGTCGACCAGGTGCTTTTATATTGGTTTTAATTTGAGGTGGCATTGTATCGCCGACATTATGAAAACAAACAGCACTGTACGCACACGGTGGCGCCCCCACGAATATAGCGTTTACCCTGAAAGCTTCCGCTATCTCGACTCATGGGGGCGATACCGCACGAGTGCGGCAATCTTTTTTCGATTCAGTTTTCCAAATTCAGGAAGTTCACTCATCAGGGTGTAGGCCAATACATTTCCGACTCCTTTGGCGCTTAACAATAGATCACGCTTTTGTCGCCATTCGGCAATACTGCTTAAGCTAGATCCCACTTCCTGAGTATCGAGACATCTCTTTTAATGCAATCCGTGAAGACTCAGAAGGTTTTCGAATACTTTTAGAGTCCTACTGTGACAGGTTCTCCAATAAGCAAGCATTGCGTATATGGTTTCCGCTGGCTGGCCCGATGTACTTCCACAGAGTAGATATCAGATTTTCATTATCACCTGAGAGTACGATAGTAATCCAGACGCTACATTTCAGCGAACAAAAGCATTAGATTTAATTGAGCGATTTCACATGTTTAGCTGCAATATTTATCGATAAGATTCTATTGTTCATTAATGTATTTATACTGAGAATGAGTGTATTGAGGTTCTATCAGTAGTTGAACCCATCTGTGAAAATTTGTGGCACCAGAAAACTTAATGGTTAGGCGGTACCTACCGGCGATTCAATTTTGATAATTGGCTCGTTTTCTTATTAGATGTTTCCCACTAGCCTTCCTGTACACAACTTCCACTTAGTATTGAGTTAGGATGATTCATTTTCCTGTAGAGAACGTTTAAGTGGAAATAGTAGCCCTGGGAGTATGGCCATTTCCTCCTGGGTGATAGCCTTTAGGGCTGCTTCACGGGGTCCAGGTTGGGACCAATCCATGATTAACTCTCGGGCACGGCAAAGTGCCTGTAGCTCTTGTAATTGAGATAGAAAAACTTGAGTAGGTACCGTTGAATAATCCGCTAGAAGGTTTCCCATAGCTCCCCCTGAATCCACCAAAAGTAATAATTTTTGTTAACTTTATAACAGTATTGGTTGTATTTATTATATTGTCAATAAAAATTGTTAACTTGTTAACTTTTATTGTTACCATCTTGTAATCATAAGACAGGGTGAATAAACAAGTGATTACGGGAATACAGGTACGGATGGCTAGGAGTGGCCTGAAATGGAGCGCCCAAGATCTGGCAGAAAAAAGTGGAGTGGGCCTTTCGACAGTCAACAAAATTGATCGAGAGGATGGAATCCCTTCTGTGCGTATTCAGAATCTTGTAGCTATTGAGCAGACTCTACTTGCTACTGGTCGTGTTCGCTTTGAAGGGGAAACTGGTGTGTTTGTTCAGCCTTTTGAAGGCTGACACCTATAAGGAGTAATAGTAATTTTCCTGCCAATACGGGCTTGCCGAATACATGAAATCACAAGATGATTCACTACCCAGTGTAAAGGCCCACTGAGTCGTACGGCAAGCTTGTGGTATGGTGGAAAAAGGACTAGCAGCTTCAAGGAGTGAGGTAACACAATGTCACTACCCTCAAGGATCGAGGCAGAGCAGCGCTACGAGAAGCTGCGCGCACTCGCTTTGGAAGTAACACAGAATTCACTAACGGGTAATTTGAAACTAACCCAGATAACCCCTCGGGCCCTAGAGGCCACCCAAAACTGGGTATCCTCAAGGCTTCGGCAGTACAACTGGGACTGGCCGCAAAACTACAGCTACTACGAGAAAAGCTACCCCAAACGTTTTGAAATCGCCGTATGGGAAAACAATATACTTACGGCTATCTCTTTAGGCCGTCCTACCTATCATGCTACAGGGATGCGCTTGGATGTAGTGGAAGCCATGCCGCGCGACCTAGGCGAACGCTCCAATGTATTCGATACGATTATCCTAGCGTATGAAATCTATGCGCGGATGATCAGTGCCAATCATATTAGGATCATGAATCCGGTTAATGAAACGGTGAGAGCCTTCTACGAGAGATACGGATATCAGTACATCGCCAAGGGCAACTACCTGACAAGAGATATATTGTGATGACTGATAAAGATAAAATGAAACGCCTGGCTGAGGCCAGACAAAGGAAGGACTGGACGCAAAAGGAAATCGAAGAATTTGCTAAGCGCCGCAGCCGTGAACTAAAGAAAATTTCCGAGGATACTGAGGAGCCTGATCACCTCGCCTCTGGTACCCAGAAATCTATAGAAGAGATATGCAAGGATGATGACAAAGAAGAATAAGCCACAGTCCAATACGGAAAAGCAGTTCGCACCGCAAAAGGGGGAAGTCTCACCGGAAGATGCCCGTACGAAGGCCACTATCTATGCGGCTCAGATTAAGGCTCAAATGATAAGCAAGGGGGCAAAATTGAAATGAATGAGAGTTGTGCTTGTCGGGTGTGGTGAATGTAATGAGGAGCCCGAATATCCACGAGGAATAGGTATTAGGCACGCTACGTGGAGTACCAATAATATTCGGCTTTATTATGCCAAATCAAAGCCCCTAGATACTCAGCTCTATGGAAGAGTTACAGCTATTTTTCGATAAGCTGGAAGAGTACAAGCATCGTAAAGACTTGAAAGTTTATAAAAGAGGTAATCAAGATAATAGAGGGAGTAAGGGAGAATAATTTAGACTTGAATTTCCACTTATTTAGATCGGAGCAGCACCTAAATAATTTATCTATAGTATTTCAAACTTGACCTGACAGAACATCTTCTGAAAAACCGGTAACTGTCAGATCAAGTCTAAACCACTACCACTTACCAATATTTAGAGTATTGAGATTTCTGTGGGATACGAAGGTTTTTCTGGAGGTTTTAACTCCCCTCGCTCTATTTTGGCATACAGAGGGCTATATATGCGTGGTCCGGTCTCATTTTAATGGGATAGCGTGCCACTACCTGGCGCTTCCATTCGGAAGCCGCTGCTTCACAAGCTTCTTTACTGTTAAATTCAGCCATTGCCACACTTGCTCCACTCTCACCGCTTACTGGTTTTAATGCCAAGGTTAGTATTAATACAAACTGTTCCATGTTTCTCTCCTTTTGATACGCGCCCATTAGATATTGAGGCTTTCCCTGTTCCGATACACAAACTAACCATTGGGTGTAGATGGTTAGTGGTAGGGTTTTAGACCGACTTGAACCACAATTGTACTGCTAAGTGCCTAGCAATCAATTGAGCTAGTTAGTCAGACATGTGTGTGAATTGATCTTTTCAGAAATTAACTCAATCTCAATTGGAACTACCGTTTTGGAAGTGAGGTTTGGCCTGTTACACCCTTCATTTATAACAGATTAGGGGTAACAAAAAGGTGTGACAGCGGAAAGCCAATAACCATGAGGCCTGCAGCCATTTTGTAACACCTGCACACCTGTAACACCTTTATTTGAGAGGGATAGAAGTTAACCCTCCCCTCCCCCCTTTGGCTAGGCTGAGACTGCGGACGAGTGGGTATCATCAATATGTGAGTTGTAGGGGAGATATGCCTCAGCAGAATATTGAGAGGACATTACTGAATTGCTTCAGAGTCTCTATTCGTGACGACGTGGGCGATCTATTCGACTGTGCTCACTTCTCGTTTAGAGTACGCAGATTGTGCGTACCCTGGACGGTAAAGATGTGAGTTTAATTCACTTCCTTGCATGGTAGCTCAGGCTGTGAATATCTACCTTGCGTAACGGCGTAGCTCCTGCTTTGGCTCAATCTTTGACGAGCCAGGAAATCCGATATATCTGCTCCTGAGATAGCGTGTAGATTAACCGTAACCGTCCGGTAATCCCATCTATTCAGCCAAGTTCTACGCTGTAATTTAGGTGTCCACCAATCAACAAGTGGACACCT